>JBDTSX010000508.1:0-4059 GCA_039930925.1 Acidobacteriota bacterium
ATGCGGTTCGTGCACCAGCAGCCGCAGTACGACACCTCCGGCCTCGCCACGAATTTCCTCCCGGAGAAGTACGCGATCGGATCGGCGCCCCAGCTGTACGTCGCCGGCTGCGCCAACGGCGTCTATCCCTGCACCGGCAGCAACCGCCAGGCGATGAACCCGGCCACCGGCCAGTTCCTCGGGCCGAATTCGACGATCGCGATCGGCGCCATCGTCCCTAACACCGGCAGCCCGACCAACGGTCTTTTCCAGTCGGGCCAGGGTATCACCAAGACGAACTTCAAGTGGCCCGCCCTCGCTGTGGCCCCTCGTTTCGGTATGGCCTACGATCTGACCGGCCAACAGAAGATCGTGCTCCGCGGCGGCGGGGGTCTGTTCTTCGACCGGCCTAGCGGCAACTCGGTGTTCGCCCAGATCCTCAACCCCCCGACGCTGCAGAACGTCACGGTGCGATACGGACAGTTGCAGACGCTCGGGAGCGCGGGTCTCACCACCAGCACGCCCCCGGCGCTGAACGTCAACGAGTACGACAGCGGCCTGCCGTCCTCGGTGCAGTGGAACGGCGGCGTGCAGATGGCGCTGCCGTGGACGATGAGCCTCGATGTGTCCTACGTCGGTCAGCACCAGTACAACGTCCTCCAGCAACTGAACATCAATGCAGTGGATCTGGGTTCGGCATTCCTGGCCCAGAACCAGGATTCGACGCTGACGCCCAGCGCCACGCCCGGCGCGACGGCGATTGCAACGGACCAGATGCGCGCGATCCGGGGCTATAACACGATCACGCAGACGACGCCGTGGCTCTCGAGGACGTATCACTCGATTCAGCTCTCGGCGCAGCGCCGCTTCAGGAATGGCGTGTCGTTCGGGTTCAACGACGTGATCGGCCTCTACGATCGTCAGAACGTGACGCCGCGGCTGCAGCATGCCGCCGACGGCTCGTTCACCGTCAGGGCCGACCAGGCCGAAGCGGACAAGCTGCTGGGCAACAACAGGCCGCAGACGCACATCGTGAAGGCGAACTTCATCTGGGATCTGCCGAAGCTGCGCAGCACCGCGACGGGGCTGCGCGCCGTCGGGCTGGTCATCAACGACTGGCAGCTTGCGGGAATCTGGACCGCAGCGACCGGCAGCGCCTACAGTGTGGGATACGGCTACCAGAACGGCGGCTCCAATGTGAACCTCACCGGGTCGCCTGATTACGGCGGGCGCATTCGCGTCGTCAGCGATCCCGGCGGCGGCTGCAGCAGCGACCGGCTGCGGCAGCTCAACGCGGCCGCGTTCCAGGGCCCGCTGGTCGGTTCGGTCGGGCTCGACTCCGGCACCGGCTACGTCAGAGGCTGCTTTACGAGCGCCTTCGACCTGTCCATCAAGCGGACGATCCGCCTCGGTGGCGCGCGGTCGGTTGAGCTTCGCGTGGATATGTTCAACGCGCCGAACGAAGCACGGATCACCAACCGCAACACCTCGCTGACGCTGAGCAGCCCGACCGATCCCGTGACGCCGCAGAACCTGCCGTTCGACGCAAACGGCAACGTGGTCGCGGCGCGTTCGCTGCCCCGAGGCGCCGGCTTCGGCGTGGCGAACGCCTACCAGGACCCGCGCTCGATCCAGGGTCAAATCCGCTTCCGCTTCTAGCCGCCGGCCGGCCCCGCGACGGGCGCGGCGACGGAATCACATCGACGAGAACGCGCCCTCTGCGGGCGCGTTCTCGTGTACCGGGCGGAACATTCGGCTGCGCGTGATAAGTTTGGTGGCATCCGTGGGGTCCGCCCGCAGGCGGACCTGTCCCGCCGGCTGAAGCCGGACGCCACGAATGCCGGAGCGCTTCTCGCCCTCCGCCGGCGGACAGTCGAATTCAGGCGGTCACGTTCACCAGCAGATCTCCACCAGCAGATCTCCCGAGACACATGGCAAACAGATTCCAGAACTACATCAACGGCGCGTGGGTGGACGGGACCTCATGGGCGCCCAATCGCAATCCGTCAGACCTGAGTGACGTGATCGGCGAATACGCGATGGCCGATGTCGCGCAGGCGACTGCGGCGGTCGAGTCCGCCGCGCGCGCCTTCAAGGCGTGGTCGGTCAGTTCGATCCAGGAGCGCGCCAACATCCTCGACAAGGCGGGATCCGACATTCTGGCGCGCAAAGACGAGCTCGGCCGGCTGCTCGCCCGTGAAGAAGGCAAGACCCTCGCCGAAGGGATCGGTGAAACCGTCCGCGCGGCGCACATCTTCAAGTTCTTCGCCGGCGAAGTCCTGCGCATCCCTGGTGAAAAGCTGGCCTCAGTGCGGCCAGGCGTCGAGGTGGAAATCACGCGCGAGCCGATTGGCGTCATCGGCCTGATCACGCCCTGGAATTTTCCGATCGCCATCCCGGCGTGGAAGATCGCCCCTGCGCTCGCCTTCGGTAATACGGTGGTCTTCAAGCCGGCGCAGTGGACGCCCGGCTGCGCCTGGGTGCTCGCGGAGATCCTGGCCGGCGCCGGAATTCCGGCCGGCGTGTTCAACCTGGTCATGGGCTCCGGCTCGGTCGTCGGGGAGACGCTCGTCAACCATCCCGACGTGACCGCACTCAGCTTCACCGGGTCGATGGCGACTGGACGCGACATTGCCCGCAAGGCGATCTCGCGGATGGCCAAGTTCCAGCTCGAGATGGGCAGCAAGAATCCGCTGGTGGTGCTGGACGACGCGGATCTGGCGGTCGCGGTGAACGTGGCCGTGCAGGGAGCATTCTTCTCGACCGGCCAGCGCTGCACCGCCTCCTCGCGGCTGATCGTCACCGACGGCATTCACGATCGCTTCGTCGCGGCGGTCAGCCAGCGGCTGGCGTCGCTGCGGGTCGGCAATGCGCTGTCGCCGGAGACCGAGATGGGTCCGGTCGTGGAGCAGCCGCAGCTGGACCAGGATCTCGAGTACGTCGGGGTGGGCACGAAGGAGGGGGCGCGGCTCGCCTTCGGCGGCGAGCGCCTGAAGCGCGACACCGACGGCTACTACCTCGCGCCAACGCTGTTCGTCGACGCGACCAACGCGATGCGGATCTCGCGCGAGGAAATTTTTGGACCGGTCGCGTGCGTCATCCGCGCGAAGGACTACGAGGACGCGCTCGCGCTCGCGAACGATACCGACACCGGACTCTCATCCGGCATCGTCACCACGTCGCTGAAATACGCCTCGCACTTCAAGCGTCATGCGCAGGCCGGCATGGTGATGGTGAACCTGCCCACCGCCGGCGTCGACTATCACGTGCCGTTCGGCGGCCGGAAGGGCTCGAGCTACGGGCCGCGCGAGCAGGGCCGCTACGCGGCCGAGTTCTACACGACGGTCAAGACGACCTACATCGCGCCGTAAGCGATGCGCGGCCGCTTTCCCGGCGGCCGCGCATCGTCATTTGAGCGTGAACGACATTTCCACCATCACCTGCACCGGGACCGGCCGGCCGGACAGAGTTCCGGGCTTGAACGTCCACTTGCGCAGAGCCGCGACAGCTTCCCTGTCGAGTCCCGGATCGAGCGGTTGCGTGACCTTGACGTCGCCGACCGTGCCGTCCGGCAGGACGACGCAATCCATCCGCACCGTGCCCTTGATCCCGGCCGCCTTGGCTTCCGGCGTATAGGCGACCTTCACCTCTTTGAGGAGGGTCGGGGCATGGACGTCGTCTCCAACCTGGTAGATGTCCGGGGAGCCGAGCTTCGGCCCTGGCACGGGATCCTCGGCAGCTTTCTCCAGGCTCGCGGGGGCATCCTGCGCCTGCCCGGCAGGCCGATCGACCGGCGCCTGAGCGCCGAGCGTGGACCCGAGGAGTGAGGCACCCAGCAGGGCGGCGCACGTTGTGACGTTCATCCAATCCTCCTTTGCGAACGGGACCATCGCAGAGCACACCATCGACCCACCATGGAGCCGTTCAATCGGCGCGCGGAACCCGGATTCTTCTTTGACGACGCCGGAGCCAGGCCGGTCGTTCGCCTCGAACGACGCGCGGGGGGTCGGCTTTCATCCGAGGACCTCTCTGGGCGGTTTGGTGTTCCGGCGACCGGCGTGCTCGAGAAAAAGAACGCCT
>JBDTSX010000509.1:0-4058 GCA_039930925.1 Acidobacteriota bacterium
AGAGGTGCAGCCGATCAGGGTTCCACCGATCGACGCGGCCATGGTCCGCGAGACGCGGGAAGCGCTCAATATGTCGCGCCACGTCTTTGCGTGCAAGCTTGGAGTGAACCCCAGGACGCTGGAGCGGTGGGAGCAGGGACGCAGCAAGCCGAACGAACAAGCGGCTGCCTTGATCTGGCTGGTGCGCAAGTACCCTGACACTTTGAAGAGGCTTGAGTCGTTAGCGGCCTCAGCCTGAGCATTGGTCCGTTCGGCTAAGCCGCAGTCCAAGAGAACTTCAAATTCAGCGGGTTGCACGCCCCCGCAACCACTTTTCGATGTTCCCGGGGACAATCCGGCAACGCATCGCCTGCCGTGCCACTCCCAGACGTCACGCTGCCAGTTCGCCGGCACACTCTCGTCCTCACGCCGTCCGCCGAACATGACCAGCCGCTCGCGTGACGCATCGTAGGCAAGAACCGGCACGTCACCCTCTACAGGAGGTTCGCGGTCCGCCGCCGCCTCGAGCTTCTTCCACCGCTCGCCGTTCCCATGCCCAGAGGTCGTCAGGATACGTCCTGGTGCCACTCGATCCCGAGCGGGTCCAGCCCCCAAAGAGGATTGTCTGTCCGCGTGCGCTGTCGTACGCGATATAGGCGCCGGTCCGGCCGCCCGGACCCGACGCCTGGGCGGACATCGATGGCGTCACGCTCGTGGACGCGAGGTGGAGTGCACTCAGCACCGTCATACGCCAGGTCATGGCGACCGAGCGTAGTGCGAGTACCATCGGCATTCGCCGCGATTGGTAGGGGGGCCAGGCACGCGGGGATGAGTGCACCGGACTCGGCTCCACACGCCTTCGTGTTCTCCCTCATCCAACCAGTGAGTCCGGCCACGGACCTTGCCCAATCGCGGCCACATCAGCGTACTGGAATGCGAGACACTGCGGCCACCAGGCAGACTAACGGCTCTGTGATCAGCCGGTCGGCACCGACGTGGCCGAAAGGTGCAGCAACTCCTTCAATGCCTGCCATTGCAGGGCAATCACCTCGCGCCCGATGCGGTTGACATACCAACCTGTCGCAATCTGGTCGCCGGGAACCGGGGCACGATAATGGGCAAGACCGTAATCGTCCAAGATCCAGCTCGCCCGCAGCATGTGAAAAGGGTCAGTCACCAATAAGGAATCACGCCAACCTCGCGCCTGCATGATTTGAAGGCTGCGGACGCCGGACGGGCCTGCTCGGCCTGGGGCTGACGCTGGTGCCGCTCGTGATGGCCTGGAAGCTCGCCGAGACGGCCGGTCACTTCTATGCGCTCGGCTTCCTGCTGGGTATTGCCGGCGCCAGCTTTGCCGTGGCGCTGCCCCTCGCCAGCCGGTGGTACCCGCCGCAGCACCAAGGGTTGGTCATGGGGATCGCCGGCGCGGGCACCTCCGGCTCGCTGGTCGCCACGTTGTTCGCGCCACGACTGGCCGAACGATTCGGCTGGGCGAACACCTTCGGCCTGATGATCCTGCCGGTCGTGATGGTGGCGATCCTGTTCGCGCTGCTGGCGAAAGACAGCCCCCGCCGATCGGCGCCCCCAGCGTGGCGCGATTACTCTGCCGTACTGCGCGAGTCGGACACGTTCTGGTTTGCGTTTCTCTATGGGCTGACGTTCGGCGGCTTCGTCGGGTTGACCAGCTTCTTGACCACCTTCTTCCACGAACAGTATCAAGTCTCGCGCGTGGGCGCGGGCGACTTCACGACGGTGGTGGTCATCGCCGGCAGCCTGCTGCGGCCGATTGGTGGATGGCTTTCGGATCGCATTGGCGGCTACCGCTTGCTGCTGGTCCTGCTGGTCGCGATCGCCGGCTGTTTCGTCGTGGTCGCCACGCTGCCGGCGCTGCCGGTGGTAGTCGCGACGCTGTTCCTGGGTATGGGCCTGCTGGGCATGGGCACCGGGGCCGTCTTTCAACTGGTTCCGCAACGCTTCGGCGAACGCCTCGGCATCGTCACCGGTGTCGTCGGCGCCGCCGGCGGACTCGGCGGATTCTGCCTGCCGTCCGTGCTCGGCATTGCCAAGGATGCGACCGGCTCCTATGCGCCGGGCCTGCTCTGTTTTGCCGCCGCCTGCTTCGTCGGTTCGGCCACGCTGCTGCACCTGGGCTCGCGCTGGATGGTGCGGTGGCAGCCACCGGCCGTGCAGCAATCCGGGATCTTCTGCTATCGCGGCGTGGTCCGCCGGCTACTCGGCGCCGAAACGGCTTGAGCGAAAGGCACACTCACGGGATGTGCCTTACACTCGTCTGGTCATGACCACTCCATCTTTTCGAGGGCGCCGGGTGCTGGCGCTCGAAAGCCGCCGCGCGAAAGAGATCGCCACCCTGATCAGGAACCTCGACGGCGATCCGCTGGTGGCGCCGTCGCTTCGCGAAGTGCCCCTCGAGTCGAACACCGAAGCGCTGGATTTCGCTGCGTCCCTGATTCGCGGCGATTTCGACATCGTCGTCTTCTTGACTGGCGTGGGGGCGCGAGCACTCGTCGAGGTGGTCGGGAAACAGTCTCCGCGCGAGCCGTTCATCGCCGCCCTGGCCCGCACCAGGGTCGCCGTTCGCGGACCGAAACCGCTCGCCGTGATGCGGGAGCTCGATGTGCCGGTCTGGATCGTCGCCCCCGAGCCGAATACCTGGCGCGAGCTGGTCGCGGCGATCGACGCCCGGGTGAATGAATCGCCACTACGTGACGCGCGAGTGGCGGTGCAGGAATACGGCGTGTCTAATGCCGAACTGCTCGACGCGCTGCGGCAGCGCGGCGCTCAGGTGACCCGCGTGCCGGTCTATCAATGGGCGCTGCCGGAAGATCTCGAGCCTCTGAAGCAGGCCGTCACGGCGATCACGCAAGGGGCGATCGACATCCTCATCCTCACGTCCGGAGTGCAGCTCGCGCACCTCTTTCACGTGGCTGGCGAGATGGGCCTCGCCGATGAGACCGGGCGGGGGCTGGCGGCCACGGTCATCGCGTCGATTGGTCCGACGACGTCCGAGGAGGTTGAGCGCCGCGGCCTGCATCCGGACCTGACGGCTTCGCATCCAAAGATGGGCGTGCTCGTCCGCGAGGCGGCAGAACAGTCTGGCGACCTGCTGCTGATGAAGTCTGCCGCCAGATAACCAGGGGCCCTACTCCCCCTCTCCGGCTCGCCGTTCGCAGACCGAGCGCATCGCGTGCGGCTACACCTGGTTCGAGATCATCTCCGCTGTGGCGCTGATCACGGATGGCAGCTCATTTGGCCGCGACTGGCGCGCGCAGTCGCTCCGTCAAGAGCGATAGCAGGCGGCTGTAGGCGACGTCCGCTGTGCGCAGCTTGTCCTCGTACTCGGATTTCGACATCTTTTGCCGTTTCCAGTCGCCGTCAAACGTCGTCTGTCTCGTGCCGTGCTCGTACATGATGTCGACGTTGCTGTCGGCGCGCAGACCGTCACTGCCCATATCCTGAAAGAACACTTTCGTCTCCAGGACGGCGGCAGACTGGAGCGTGGAGTAGACCTCGCGGTAGAGCTGCTGGGCCAGTTGCGCCTCCACATAGGCTGGCGCGGTCGATTTCGCGGCCACGACGAGAAGCTGAACACCGGGAATCAGCATCACCGCGACAAACCGACCCTCCCCGTCCGGGTCGGGTGCGGCAAACGTATCCAGATTTCGCGACGTCATCAGCGCGACCACCTCGCCTGCGGCCTTCGCCGAGGGATCCGCGGCCGCCGCCGGCACCGGGAGCGACACTGACACGATCAGACCGACCGATGCGACCAATCGACCACTGATGCTCATCATGGCTCACATCCTTTTACCTCAAACTCTTTTGCGCCACCGACGCTGTTCAAGGCGGCCCCGCTCCCGCCACCATTGGCATCGCGGACCCCCTCTCTTTCTCTATGATATTCCTTAATTGTTTGAGAACCAAGTAACTGGCTCGCACCGGGGCTCCCGTATCGCTGCCGGCTCTCATCGACGCCACATACCGGTCATCCCCTTTCCGCTGGTCGTCCGCGTCGCCCTCGCCTCCTTACGCCGAAACGCGCGCCGCACCGCTCTGACCAT
>JBDTSX010000510.1:0-4038 GCA_039930925.1 Acidobacteriota bacterium
TTTCAGCGCGCCGCCGATCTCGACGCCGGCCACATCGTCGCTGGCATACAGGCGCAGACCCGGGCCGCGGAATTGATCCTGGATCCGGGCGGCGGCGTGTGGATCGCTGGAGGCCGCGAGCAAGGCGGCCGGCAGCCCGCGCGCGACTTCGGAGGCGAAGCTCGGTCCGGAGAGCACGACGATCGGCAGGCGGCCGCGCGTTTCGTCGGCAATCACCTCGGACATCCGCGCCAGCGTCTCCACCTCGAGTCCCTTGGCCGCACTGACCACGATCGCGCCGGGAGCGATGAGCCGCGCCGCGTCACGCACGACGGCGCGCAGGCCGTGGGATGGGACGGCAACGATCACAAACGAGGCGTCGTGCAGCGCTTCGCCGAGCGAGGCGAGCGGTGAAACGGTCGGCGGCAAGATCACGTCCGGGAGGTAGCGGGCGTTGAGCCTGGTGACGGTCATGGCCTGGACGAGCTGCGGATCGCGCGCCCACAGGCGGACCGTCCTGCCTTCGCGCCCGAGGTGCACCGCGAGCGCCGTGCCCCAGCTGCCGGCGCCAAGCACCGCCATGGCGCTCATGCGCGCCCTCCCATCTTGCGTTCGGTCCCGAGTCGAAGGCGCTGCAGGTTGGCGCGGTGCCGGAAGAGGATGAGGATGCCAGCGCCCGCGGCTGCGACGACGACCACGCGCGGGGCGCCGGCCCACCACGCCGCCGGCGGCAGCGCCAGCGCCGCGGCGATCGACCCGAGGGAGACGTATCGCGTGATCCAGACGGTCACCAGGAAGAGGGTGGCCGCCACACCGGTTGCGACCGGCGACAGCAGGCTGAAGACGCCGGCCGCGACCGCGACCCCCTTGCCGCCATGAAAACGCAGCCAGACCGGATAGATATGCCCGACGATCGCGGCGGCGCCGGTGAGTGCGGCGAGTGCGGACCCACCCGAGAGCAGTTGCACGATCAACACGGCCGCCATCCCTTTTGCGACGTCGAGGGCCATCACCAGGAGCCCGCGCCACGCACCGGTGGTTCGCAGCACGTTGGTCGCCCCGACGTTGCCGCTGCCGGCGATGCGCACGTCAATCCCCGCACGTCGCGCGAGCAGGAAGGCGAACGGCACGGAACCGGCCAGGTAGCCGAACAGAATCTGGAGCATCAGGCTCAGTAATGGTACTCGCAGGAGGGGTTCGCCGCCTCACGGGAAGGCTCAGGGCTAAGGGCTGAAGGCTTATGGCTGGGGGCTGTGCAAGGTCTCTTCCGCCTGAAGGCGGAAGCCACAGATCAACGTCGAGTGGCCGCGGACAGCCAACTCGAGTGCTCTTGGCCAGTCACATCGCGTGCTCGCGAATACCAAATCGGATTCTCGTGGCTTCCGCTTTCAGGCGGAAGGACCGATCAGAGGCCCTCAGCCGTTCGCCCTCAGCCCTCAGCCTTCCCCTGGAGCGTCCGCCTGACCATGTCGAGCGCCGCCTGGCTGGCCTGAAATTTGACCTGGGGCCGGCCGCCGAAAAACGAGAACGTCCGCACGCGCGGCGCGAGCTCGGCGCCGGTGAGGGCGATGGCCACCGTTCCGACCGGTTTCTGCGGCGTGCCGCCGCCGGGCCCCGCGATGCCGGTGATGCCGAGCGCCACGCTGGACCCGGTGCGCGTGCGGATGCCGTCGGCGAGGGCGAGCGCGACCGGCTCGCTGACCGCGCCGTGCGCCTCGATCAGCGCCGCCGGCACGTCGGCGAGCTGCGTCTTGAGCTCGTTGCTGTAGGTCACCGCGCCGCCGAGCGCATACGCGGAGCTTCCCGGCACGTCGGTCAGGCGCGACATGAGCAAGCCGCCGGTGCACGACTCCGCGGCGGAGATGGTCAGGCCGCGCTCGCGAAGGAGCCCGCCGACCACCTCCTCCATGATGCGGCCGTCGATGCTGAACACGTCCTGGCCAAGAGCCGCCGCCAGCGCGTCGCGCGCGGCCTGAAGCCGCCGCACCGCCAGGCCCGCGTCTGCCTCGCGCAGCGTCAGATGCAGCTCCACCTGCCCGGGCATCGCGAGAATGGTGGTTTCGATCGGCGGTGTCTCGGTTGTCCACCGCGAGTAGATCGGCTGCGAGATTTCCTCGACGTGGGATTCTCCCCGGCCGGCGACAAACAGCGTCTCCTTGTAAATCCGCCACTGCCCGGCATGCGCCAGGAGCGCGCCGGCGCACACTCCGTCGAACATCGGCTGCAGCTCGCGCGGCGGCCCCGGCAGGAGAACGATGACCCGGCCGTCGTGTTCGATCAACAGTCCGGGGGCGGTGCCGTTGGGATTGTCGAGCGCCGTTGCGCCGCGGGGCACCATCGCCTGCCGCCGGTTCACGGCCGGCATCCGCAGGCCGCGGCGCGCGAACCGCTCCTCGATGCGCTCCAGGATCGCCGGATGCGCCTCGAGGTCGAGACCGAGCGCGTCCGCCAGCGCCTCGCGCGTCAGGTCATCGTCGGTGGGGCCGAGCCCCCCGGTCAGGATCACCAGATCGGCGCGCGTCAGCGCGCCGCGGAAGACCGCCGCCAGCCGCGCCCGATCGTCGCCGACCACAGCCTTCGCACGCAGCTCGATTCCGAGCGAGGCCAGGCGCCCGGCCAGGAACAGCGAATTGGTATCCAGCCGGCTGGTACCCAGCAGCTCGCTGCCAACGGCGATGATTTCGGCGGTGCCGAGGGGCGTGTGGTCGCGGCTCATGCGATCCACGCCGGCGCCAGCCAGATCAGAAGGCGCAGCGACAGGTTCGCGTAGACCGCCGCCATCGCATCATCGGCCATCACCCCGAGTCCACCGTGCAACGCCTCGAGGCGTCCGGCGGGATACGGTTTGAAGATGTCGAAGATTCTGAAGAGCACGAATCCCGCTATCGCGCCTGACAGGCCGACCGGGATGAACGCCAGCGTGATCAACATGCCGATCACCTCGTCGATCACAATCGGACCCGGATCGATCCCGCCGAAAAATCGCTCGGCGATCGTCCCCGACCACACGCCGGCGGCGAACAGCCCGAGGATCAGGCCCACTTCGACCACCGGCGACTGGGTCCACCAGACCAGCAAATAGACCACCAGTCCGGCGGCGGAGCCGACCGTGCCGGGCGCGATCGGAAAGTACCCGCAGTATCCGACGGTGGCGATGAAGACGGCGAGGCGGGTCACGCTTTCACGACGCGCGTATCAGCGAGGCGATCGTGGACGGCACGCCGATCGGCGCCAAAGAGCCCTGGAAGAAACCCGAGCCCGACGGGCAGGATCGACACGAGATAACCGGCGGCGCGCAGGACCGCGCGACCGAGCGGAACACGCCCACTCCAGCGCCCCTCGTCCTCCACCGACACGACCTTGATGCGCGCGGCCATCTTGCCGATGGTCTGCCCGCCGGCCACGGTGAAGAGGGTGAAGTATCCGCCCCAGAGCAGCAGCACGAATGCCGAAAACGGGACCACCGGCAGCAGGGCCAGCTGGTTGAATTGCAATCGGCACACCTCGAGCGTGAAGTACAGGATCACGAGGCCGACCGACGCCAGGATCACGCCGTCAATCAGGGCGGCGAGCACTCGGGCGATGGCGCCGGCTGACAGCACGGTCTCGGACGGCTCCGTCGTCTCGACGTGCGCCGCGCGTGGAATCCGCGGCTCGAATCTCGTCGCGACCTCGAAGGGCTGGTCACTCTCAGGATCCAGGGCGGGCTCGTCGGCGGCGCGGCCGGTGCCGCGAGTGACCAGCGGGCTCGAGCGGCGAACCGCCAGCGGCGTGCGCGGCACCGCCGGCGCCGTCACCAGCGGTGTGTCATCGTCGGGCCGGCGATCCTTGAACAGCGGCAGATCCAGCGAGGTGTGGGCCGCGCGCGCCTGCGCAGCGGCGGCGCGGGCACTTCTGGACGGCGCGGGATCGGCGGCGGGCGGCCCGGGCGGCGGCGTGTTTCGGGGCGCGGGGCGCTCATCGCGATCGGTCAGCGAGAAATCTGCGAGCGGCCCGAGCGCCTCGTCGCCAGTCTGGATCGGCAGGTCGAGCGGCTCGAGCGGAGCTTCAGCAGAGAGC
>JBDTSX010000511.1:0-4035 GCA_039930925.1 Acidobacteriota bacterium
ACGAAAGCGTGGCGCGCGCGAGCGCCGCCTCGCCGGTCCCGGTCATCTCGGCAGTCGGCCACGAAAGTGATTTCACGATTGCGGATCTCGTGGCCGACGTGCGGGCCCCGACGCCGTCGGCGGCGGCGGAGATGGTGGTCGCCGCGAAGGACGAGTTCTGCAGCCGAATCGTCCGGCTGTCGCAGCGTCTTCAGGCCGCGGCGCGGGCGTCGCTGCAGCATCGACGGGCCGAGGTGCAGGTATTGACCAGCCGGCGCGGACTCGCCGGCTGGCAGATGCGGCTGGCGATGCGCGCCCGCCATGCCGCCGAGCTCACGCACCACCTGCGACGGGCGGCCATCTCGCACCTCGCCCGCCGGGAGCGCGGCTATCGGCTGCTTCGGCAGCGGCTGGAATCACGCGATCTGCGGCGCCGCCTGTCCGATATCCGCGCGCGGCTCGGGATCGTGAACAGCCGGCTGACCACGGCGGCGGAGTCGTCGCGTCACCGGTCGCACTCGCGGCTGACGTCGCTCGCCGGGCGGCTCGAGAATCTCAGTCCGCTGGCCGTGCTCGCCCGGGGCTACGCGGTCTGCTGGAATGCCGACCGCACCGCGATCATCCGCAGCGCGCGGGCCGTCGCCCCGGGGGACCGCGTGCTCGTCACGCTGCACGAAGGGGCGCTCGACTGCGAAGTGCGCGGCGCCGTTTCGCCACGACAGAACGGCTCCGGCCAGGAATCTTGACCTGATGGGGGCGACCGCCAGCTGGTGTTCGCGGGTCGATTCGTGATCCGTGATCCGGGATCCGGGATCCGGGATCCGGGATCCGTGATCCGTGATGAGTGATGCGTGATGAGTGATTAGTGAGTAGTGATTCCCCAATGGACCCGACAATCAAGGACTTCGAATCCGCCATCGCCGAGCTCGAGACCATCGTCAAGCGGCTCGAAGACGGCGACCTCGCACTCGAGAAATCGCTCGAGTTGTTCGAACGCGGCGTGCAGCTCTCACGCTTCTGCCACGCGAAGCTGGAGGAAGCGGAGCGGCGCGTGGAGATCCTCACCGAGCGCGGCGAGGTCAGGGCCGCACCGGCGTCGCTCGCAGTAGCGGACGACGACGAGGGTGACAGGTCGCGGTGAGTCTCGACGATTCGGACTTGCGCCGGTGGCTCGACGCGCAACGGCGGGCCGTCGATGCCGCACTCGAGCGCTATCTGCCCGCCGCCGCGGAGGCTCCAGCGGTCGTGAGCGACGCGATGCGGTACAGCCTCTTCGCCGGCGGCAAGCGCCTGCGCCCGATCCTGGCGCTCGCCGCGGCTGAAGCGGTCGCCGAGGCGCAAGGGGAACCAGCCGACGCCGCCCGGACGCTCGCGACTCCCGTCGCCTGCGCGCTGGAACTGATTCATACCTACTCGCTCGTCCACGACGACCTCCCGGCAATGGACGACGACACGATGCGGCGCGGCCGGCCCACGGCCCACGTCGTGTTCGGGGAAGGGATGGCGATTCTCTCGGGAGATGCGCTGCTGACCGAAGCGTTCGTGCTCCTGGCGCGCGAGCCGTCCCACGCCGCGCTCGTGCCGTCCGACGAATTGAACCGCCGCAAGCTGCGCACCGCGGCGATCGTGGCCGAAGCCGCGGGTGCGGCCGGCATGGTGGGCGGGCAAGCGCTCGATCTGCAGGCCGCCGTCCCGGGCGCCCTGCCGCTGGACCAGCGGGGCCTGCGCGACATGCACTCGCGAAAGACCGGCGCGCTGATTGCCGCCGCCGCGCGGGGGGGCGCGGTGATGGGAGGTGCGGCCGAGCCGCTCATCGCGGCGATCGGTCAGTACGCCCTGCAGATTGGCCTCGCCTTCCAGATCGTGGACGACATCCTCGATGTCGAGGGCGCGTCCGCGGATCTCGGGAAGACGGCTGGGAAGGACGCCGCCGCCGGGAAGCCGACCTATCCGTCACTCTATGGCCTCGACGAGTCCCGCCGTCTGGCCGCGGAGTGCACGACCCGCGCGATCGCCGCACTCACCGGCGCCGGGATCGCCGGCCGCTTGCCAGGCATCGCCCAGTGGGTGGTCGGCCGGACCAATTGAAGAACGGCATCAGGCTCGATGCGCTGGTGGTGGAGCGCGGGCTGGCAGGCTCCCGCGAGCGGGCGCGCGCCCTGATCCTGGCAGGCGACGTACGGGTCAACGGACAGCCCGTGACCAAGGCGGGGACGGCGGTCCCACACGGCGCGGACGTGACGCTCACCGCCCGGGATCATCCCTACGTCGGACGCGGCGGACTCAAGCTGGCGCACGCGCTCGACCGCTTCGGCATCGTGGTCACCGGCCGCCTCGCGCTCGACATCGGCGCCTCGACGGGCGGGTTCACCGACGTCCTGCTCCAGCGTGGCGCGGCGCACGTCGTCGCCCTGGACGTCGGGCACGGGCAACTGGACTGGAAAATCCGGAGTGACGCGCGAGTCAGCGTGCTCGAGCATGTCAACGCGCGCGCGCTGACATCGGAACAACTGCCCGGAGGGTACACCTCGTTCGAGATCGTGACGATCGACGTCTCGTTCATCTCGCTGCGGCACATCCTGCCGGTCCTCCCCCCCCTGCTGCGACCCTCCGCCGACCTTATTGCACTGGTGAAGCCGCAGTTCGAAGCCGGGCGCGCGGAAGTCGGCAAAGGAGGGATCGTGCGCGACGAGACGGTGCAGCAGCGCGTCGTCGGCGAAATCACCGCCGCGGCGGATGCGCTAGGATTGGGGCGCACGGGGCTGACCGAGTCCCCGATCGCCGGCATGGAAGGGAATCGGGAGTTCCTGCTCCACCTTCGGCAGCACCCGGAGAGGCCAGGCCGGTTGGCGCCAGACACGAGGGGCGACGACGGGACCAGTTGACGGAGAAGTAACCCAGTCCGCCGGGATGCATGGCCTGCCGGCGCCGGCGGCATCCCGAGTGACCACCTAGACACGATGTCCAAACCCATTACACGCGTCGGTCTCGTCGCCAAACACCGCCTTGATGCCGCGGCCGGCGTGCTCGCGGAGCTGGCAGGCTGGCTCGATGCCAGCGGGGTCACACCGGTCTTCGAGTCTGAGACCGCCGTGATGGCCGGCCGTCCTCCGGACCGCCCCACGGTGACACGCGACGAGCTTCCCAACGCCTGCGACCTGATCGTCGTCCTGGGCGGAGACGGCACGCTCATCGGCATGGCCGATCGGATCGCGAAGGCGGGCGCCGATGTGCCGATCCTCGGGGTCAATTTCGGCAGCCTCGGTTTTCTGACCGAGATCACGCTGCCCGAGCTCTACCCCGCGCTCGAGTCCGTGCTCGCCGGCACGGCTGCGATCGACGATCGGATCATGCTGCGCTCGCGCACGCTGCGGGGCGGCGGGGTGTACGCCGATTGCCTGGCGTTGAACGACGTGGTGATCACCAAGGGGGCGCTGTCGCGGATCATCGATCTCGCAGTGTCGATCGGCGATCGACCGGCCATGCGCGTCCGCGCCGACGGCCTGATCATCGCCAGCCCGACCGGATCGACCGCGTACAATCTCGCCGCCGGCGGTCCGATCCTGCACCCCGAAGTGGATGCGCTGCTCCTCACCCCGATCGCTCCGCACATGCTCACCAACCGGCCGATCGTCATTCCCGCCTCGTCCGAGATCACCGTCCGGCCGGTGATGGACGGGTCGAACGAGGAGGTCTTCGTCACGCTCGACGGCCAGTCCGGGCATCCGCTGCAGACGGGTGACGTGATCAGCATCTGCCGCGCCGATCGCCCGCTGCGTCTGGTGCGCGCGTCGACCAGAACCTACTTCGACATCCTGCGGCAGAAATTGAAGTGGAGTGAAAGGTGAATGGACAGGAGGTTTTAGGTTTTAGGGTTTTAGGATTTTAGGTCGGGTTCTACGGTTCAGTTCAGTTCAGTTCAGTTCGGTTCAGTTCAGTTCGGTTCGCTTGGGTTCGGTTCAGTTCCGGTTGATGTTGTCGTCCGGTTCAGCCTCATCGCTGGTCCCATCCCCGTGCTCCGGAACTTGCACCCAACCGAACTCGAACCCGAACCCA
>JBDTSX010000512.1:0-4034 GCA_039930925.1 Acidobacteriota bacterium
CTCGGCGCCATCGCTGAAGCGCACCTCGCCGTCATGACGCGGCAGTGACACGATGTGAAACGGAGACACGATCAGCTGCGCGGCCATGGCGCCCGGTGCCGGAGGCTGCTCCGCGACGAGCACGGTCAGGAGCGGACCCTCGCGACGCGTCCCGGTGATTGCAATCTCGAACCCGGCCGAGGGGCGATCGCCGGCGAAGGCGGCCGCCACCAGGCGCGTCTCGAAATCGACGGCGGGCGCCGCTGCGGCCGGCCCTGCGTGCGCAGCCCAGAGCGCCCGCCACTCCGCCGGATCGCGCGCGACGCTCCGCCGGGCGCTCGACACGGCGCTGCCATCTCCTCGCGCGATGGTCGCAATGTCCGAAGTCATCGAACCCGGAACTCCAGCTCCCGCGCCGCGGTGCCTCCATTTGAGAGCAGGGTGCGCGCTTCGACGCGCAGGACGTAGCGGCCCGGCGCCAGTTGCGCGAGCGGCAGGTTGAGCGTGTAGCCGTAGCCGCCCGACTTTCCCTGCAAGTCACTGCTGGATCGTTCGTCCTGCGCGGTGAACATCACCTTTCCATCATCGGCCAGCACCTTCGTGGCGATCGCCACTCGGTGGGCGACCGAGGTCTGGTTGTCGTAGATTTCCGCGAACAGCGCGAGCTGATCGTTCTGTGGGAACTCGCGGACTGCGGTCGCGGGCCCCGGCAACACATCCTTCAAACCCGGATCGGGGTTCGCGGTCGGGACGCGAAGCGCCGAGGCGGAGGCGAGCACGATGCCACTCATTTGCAGCGGCGACTTGGAGAAGTCTGGCACGTCGAGATCGTAGGACAGCGTACCGATGGCCCCGCCATTCGACTCGCGCACCGCCACGCGGAGCTGATACTTCCCGGGCGGAAGAGTCAGTCGACGCGTCAGCCGGAAGCCGTTCCGCGTGACCGCATCGTGGTTGGGGCGCGACAGCCGCAACGGCACCACCTGCGGGCCGCCGTCCTGCACCTTGCTGTTCGCATCCAAGGCGAGCATATGGACGTCGAGCTGCTCGTTGAACGTGCCGTCCTTCTCGACGAACTTGAGGTGCGCCGGATCGATCTCGAGCACGACGGCGACCGATGCTTTCGGCGCCGGGCCGGTGAACGGCGCCGCGAACAGCCGCAGGCCAAGATCGCTCGCGGGGACCGGGCTGCTGAGCGCCTCGCGAATCTCGGCGGGCATGCGTGCGTCGAAGCCGGCCCCCGGGTCCGCCGGCTTGCCTCGTGCCGAGACGTAGCCCTTGCGGGCGCGGACGGTCACACCCGGACGAGTGACCCGGATCTCGAGGTTGCGGAACTTGCCGTCCCGTTTGTCGTTCGACGCGTAGTACCCGAGAACGTAGTAGCTGCTGTTGTCACGGATGACGTGCGCAAAGGCCGCGTTCAGATCGTTCTGGTTGACCACCGCGAAGCCGCCGGTCTCGGTCGAGACGGACCGGAGGCTGTCCTGCGCCCGCCGTACTTCGTTGGCGATCGCCGACGTGCTGTTCGTGTCGTCCGGGATGCCGGAGATCTCGATCGCTTCGTCGAGCCCAGCCCCGATGCCGCGCGCATCGACGCCATAGAAGCTCACGTTGGCCCGGTTGGCGGCGGCAATCGTGTCCTGCATCGCCGCTCGCACCGTGTCCGCATCGCGCGCGGCGAACGGGTTCCCGATGTCGTACGAAACGCCTTCCCCGAACCACACGATCGATTTGCGCCGGCCGCGGATCGGGCCCAGAAACTCGGCGAGATTCTTGAGCGTGGTGTAGGTGTTCCGCGCGAAGAATCCGCGTTCCGCGTCGGAGTCGACGCGCGGCGACTTGCGTCCCATGAACTTGTCGACCGCGGCAATCAGGCGCGGGCGGCTGCTCGTGAACTCCTGCGCCGCGCGTGTGCTCCCGCCGGTCGTCACGACCGCGACGATGTCGTTGGACCCGACGTAGCGCCGGACGAACTGCCGTGCGGCGGCCTGGACGAGCGGCGTCCGGCGGAAGTCCGTATTCAGGTCATCGAGCACGATCAGGAGGACGCGGCCGTTGAAGGGCTCGATGTTGGACCGCACGTCGGGCTCGACCGCGGCCGTCTTGAAGAGCGGCGGGTCGGGCTTTTCGACCGGGATGTCCACGCGGGTGAACGCGGTGATGGCCTGCGCCTTTCCTTCCTCCATCACCTGGAAGTCTTCCTTTTTCAGGTCGCCGACGAACCCGCCCTGCGCGTCCGTCACGACCGCGTCGAGCTCGACGTAATTGATCTCGACCTTGAATGTGACCGGCGGCCGCTGGGCCGACGGTGGCTGGGCCGGGGACGGCGCCGATTGTCCGCGCAGCACGGGCATCTGCAGCACCGCCAGCAGAGCTCCCAAAAACAGGCCAGTGAACCGGAGAGAGGGTCCCATACGTCGATTATACGGTTCACGCTCGCGGCGAAGTCTCCGGCGAGGTCGAATCCGGCGGAGGGCGTGGCGTGCTGGCGGGAGTGTGGCGCTGGCGCATGCCGGGCGGGTGGCCGTTTACAATTTTAACAACTATACGAAGGTCTTCGTCGTCTGAGGACACGATCCCGGCTTGTATACTCAACAGATGCCTTTACCGGTTGCCGCGGTGCAGCAGGCCTTGAAAGACGACCGGCTGGACGGCTGGCTGCTCTACGACTTTCACGGCTCGAACCCGATCGCGACGCGGCTGACGAACCTGTCGTCTTCGAGCAAGCTGTCGACCCGCCGGTGGTACTATCTGATCCCGGCAAACGGATCGCCGCGCGGTCTGGTGCACGCCATCGAGCGGCACAATCTCGACGACCTTCCTGGCGAAACACGCCTCTATTCGGGACGCGAGCAGCTGGCGGCCGGTCTGTCGGATCTGCTCCGGGGAATGAAACGGGTGGCCATGGAGTACTCGCCGTCGAACGCCATTCCCTACATCTCCCGGGTGGACGCCGGCACCGTCGAGGCGATCCGCGCGCTGGGCGTCGAGGTGCTCTCGTCCGGAGATCTCGTGCAGCGGTTCGAGGCGATTTGGAGCGTCGAGGCGCTGGCCACGCATCGCGCGGCGTCCGAACGGCTCTATCGCATCAAGGATCGCGCGTTCGCGTTCGTGCGCGAGGGACTGTCGAATGGCAGGGTGATGAACGAGTTCGAGCTGCAGCAGGCGATGGTGGGATGGTTTGCCGACGAGGGCCTCGTCAGCGATTCCCCGCCGTGCGTATCGGCGCAGCAGAACGCCGGCAACCCCCACTACCAGACCACCGCCGCCGTGCACCGGGCGATCGGACCGAACGAAATTCTGCTGCTGGATCTCTGGGGCAAGCTGCCGGTGCCCGGCGCGGTCTTTGCTGACATCACCTGGATCGGGTTCACCGGCGCGGTCGTGCCGGAGACCTACGCCAGGGCATTTGCCGCGGCGCGCGATGGCCGGAATGCGGCGGTGGAGCTGGTCAAGAGCGCGACCGCGAACGCGCGGGACCTGCGCGGATACCAGGTCGATCGCGCCGCTCGCGACGTCATCGACCGGGCGGGATTCGGACCGCAGTTCATCCATCGCACCGGCCACAGCCTGGGCCAGGAGGTCCATGGGAACGGCGTGCACATGGACGACTACGAAACACACGACGATCGCCGGCTGATTCCGGGCACGGGCTTCACGATCGAGCCCGGCATCTACACCGACCAGTTCGGCGTGCGGACGGAAATCAACATGTACGTCGGAGAGCGGGCTGCGGAGGTCACCGGACCGATGCAGGCGGAGATCGTCACGCTGGCTTGAAGCCCTCGAGTGTGTCCGAAACCGCCCGGACCCCTGAGCGCACGAACGTCGTCGAAGAGTGAGCGGCCCTGAACCACAGACGGAGAAACCCTAATGTCCACGCGCAAGACGTCGCTTTTTTACGCAGTCCTCATCTCGGTGGCTTCGCTCGCGGTCGGTATGGTGATCGCCTCGCGTCTCGACCTGACTCCGACCTCCTCGGCCCAGGTTGCCACCATGCCGGCGATGAACAGCACGCCGCTCGGCGGCCCGATCGACGCCTCGACGTTCCGCAA
>JBDTSX010000513.1:0-4032 GCA_039930925.1 Acidobacteriota bacterium
CCCCCGATTTCCGCACCTCGGCGCCGTCGCGGCCATTCAGTCCGTTCGTGACAAAAACCAGCGGCTCATTCGTCATCGTTGTACAGGAGTGAAGACGCCAGATGACGAGCGACGTGATCGCGAGCTGCTGTCCCTGTTGGCCGCCGGCGATACTGCCGCGCTCGCTGAGCTCTACGACCGGCATGTCGGCGCGTTGCTCCGGCACGCGGTCGCGCTCACGCGTCAGACGGCCGAGGCCGAAGATCTCGTGCACGGCGCCATCGTCAAACTGGCCGGCGTTGGTGCGCCGCTGCTCGGCGTGCGGCACCCGGCTGGGTACCTGCACCGGATTCTGCGCCTGACATGGATCGATGGGCTCCGGCAGACAGTGCGACGCGGCGAGGATCCGCTCGTTGACGACATCGCTGTGACCGACACGGTCGACCTCGGGGCCGCGCTCGACGTGCGCTGTGCGATGGAGCGGCTGTCCGCTCCGCAGCGCGAAGTGGTCGTGCTCCATCTGTTCACGGGTTTTACGTTCAAGGAAGTCGGCCACATCGTGGGCGTGCCGACGTTTACGGCGGCCAGCCGCTACCGGCTTGCGGTCGAGCGGCTCCGCCACCTGCTTGGGACTGCCAGATGACCCCAACCGATCCCGTGGAGGCACGGCTCCTCGATGAGTGGCCGCTGCCGGAGCCGTCCGCCCGCCTGCGCACCCGCGTGCTCGGGGCCGCTCGTCCACACGTCACGCCCCAGGTGTCCTGGACGGATCGGCTGTGGTTCTCTCGAGGCTGGCGATTGGCAGCCGCGGCCATCCTGCTCGGACTCGCTGTGGTCGAACGCATTCCCGAAGCGTCGATATCGGGCCGCCACGACGTCGTCTCTGTCGCGGCGGCTCTGGAGTCCGCCCGCGCCGTAACGGACACGGCGCTGGACGTCGGCTTGAGGGTCGACCAGGCTGACCGGCTGGCGCGCCAGACGTTACTGGCGGCGATGCGCCCGCCTCCGGCTGCCTTGCGCGAAGACCTCGCGGCCGCCGACACGATGATCCCGTAGCTCGGCGACAAGGAGCACGTTGGTGAAGAAGTCAGCAGAACACTCGAACATCCCTTTCGGCTGGGTGCCGGCGGCAATCGGTCGCCAATGGCGACGCGCCGCTGTCGTCGTCCTCGCCCTCGGCCTGGCGTTCATGGTGGCACGCGCGGCCGCGAACGTGTGGATCGGGTATCAGCTCAGGGCCGAGGTGGCGCGCCTCGAGAGGATCTACGGATCGCTCGATCCCGCCAGCTCCTCGCCACGCTGGCAGGCCTCGCCCGGGTCGCCGGGCCGGAAGGTTGATACTGCGAGCCGCGACAACCGGGCGGTCGCCGTGCGCGCCGCCGCCAGCCTCACGGTCGTGGACACTAAGGATTGGACGACCGTGACGCGCTACCAGCGGCCAGGAAGCCAGCCGGCCGCGTCGATGCCCGACGTGCGCCGGATCCTCGACGAGAATCGCCTGGCGGTGCAGGTGGCCGAACAGTCCCGTTTCAGGCCGGCCGTGGACTGGGAGATCGACTACGCCCACGACACCAACCTTCCCCGGCTGCTGGACATTCGCAAGCTCGGCGCGATTCTGAGCCTTGAGTGTCGGGTGGCCCTCGACGCTGGCGATGGCGAGGAACGGGCAGTCGTGGCCGCACTCACCGGTCTGGGGGTCGCCGAGTCGCTGCATGACGAGCCTGTGACGATCCTCCAGTTGATCCGCATTGGCGTCGCCATCGATCAGTTCGCCTGTGTGCGGGACCTGCTCGCCCGCGGCCAGCCGTCCGGGGAAGCGCTGTCCCTGTTGGCGCGTGCACTCGCCGAGAACCGGGCGCCCGATGCGATTCGGACGTCGGCGATTGCAGAGATGAAACAGATGCACCGCACGCTGTCCGAAGCAGCCGAGACGAACGGTCCGAGTCCGCTCGACGGCACCAGCTGGTCCTGGCCGGTGCGCTGGTTGGGGCGGCCTGTCATTCAGTACGCGCACCTCCGCTACTTGCGCGGCGTCACGGCAACGATCGCGTCCGCATCGCTTCCGGCCACCGGTGGCCCGTCGCCCGACGCCGCGGCCGCACCCCGGGCCGCGCTCCGATGGTGGGACGTCGGAAGACGGATCGACGCGGTCGTGAATCGGGGTTCCGACTCCGACGCGCGTGGCGCGTGGCGTCGGGTTGTGGACGTCGGTCGGGAATACGCGGCGGTGCTCGCCGCGGCGGAGCTCTCGGTGGCGCTCCGCCGGGCCCGGCTGGCGTCCGGGTCGTACCCGGCGTCCCTGGCGGAGCTCGTGCCGCGGTTCCTGAACGAGGTCCCGGCCGACCCATTCACCGGTGAGCCCCCTCGATACAGCCGGCAAGGTGCCGGTGTCACGGTGCGTGTCCGCGGCGGGCCCGTGACGACGGCCGCCACGCCGCTGCTGGTCTGGACCAGTCCGCGCTGAAATAGACGTTCCGACCGCCAGCAGGACGGCTGCGCAGCGTCACCGTCCCGAGTGTCCTCCGCCGGCGCCAACAAAGGGATCGCGCGGAATGTCGTGGAGCACGAGGTCTGGATCGTGAAGCCGTAGCCAAGAGCATCCATTCGCGAACCAGGCCAGAGGTCACAGGGAGCTGCGCGAAGGGCTGAGTTTCAAGCGGTCAACGCCACCATCGAGACCGCTCCATGTGTTCAACACCCAGACGCAAGAACCTCTCGCGCTCGCTCGAGATTCTCTTGCCGCACGAGGACCCGTACGCCACCTAGCAAGGGTGCTGCGTATGGAGGGTGAACACCGAGAGTGTGCTCATTGGGGATAGTAGCCTCGATCCCGGCTGCTTCAAGAACCGACCGGAGAAGACCGCCTCGTGCAGCCAAGTGCACAAGGCCGCTTCGACCCAATCGCTGATCGGCTGTTCTCCACTCATCGATGCTTCGCGATTGGGCCACGTTCAGCCCTTTCGGATGGATACTGACCTCGCGAGTCGACACTCGGCCGACCGGCACATCACCTCTGATCCTGCGGCGCGGGCGGACAGGTCCTGAGCGAAGGGTAGAGGAACCTGGCTCCTGCAGCAGTACCGCAAGCGCACGATGGAAGGGCAGCCGTGCCGCCAGCCCATGACGATTGCGCCGCTCGCCGTCCCGCTGCGGCGCTTGTCCTCACGCCGCGGAGGGCAGGCCCAGCGACAATCATGGCTGCCTCCGGTTCGGGGTGAGGGGTGTTCAAGTGACGGTATCCTCGGGTCGCCCATCAGGGTTGCGCGAGTCCACGTGGCCGTTGGCAAAGCAGCCCGACTCGATCGATGAAGGCCCCCGAGCGGCCGTAAAGGCCGCCGGCGATTTCGCCCGAGCCGCAGCGCAGCTCCGCTCGCTCCCGTTCGACCGATTGTCCGATACCGTCCGCGCCGCCTGGGAGCTTGTTCGCGCGCACCTGAGGCCGCTCATAGTCGCCGCATTCCAGGACGATCCGGCCGACCAGCCGGCGGCTGTCACGGTTGACGGGCCATACCCAAAGGCCTACGACCACTCCCCTCGGTCCTTGACAGCGCATCCAGCCGCGTCCGCCACCTGCGCCACCCGTGCCCGGTTGCTCGTCGATCTCTCCCAGCGTCCGGTTGGCGCGAACCCAGATCGCGCAAATTGGGGAGAGCGCATCGATCCAAGCGCCATGGCGGCCATTGAGCCCCACCATCGCCATTCCGGAGGGACAAGACAGTCGGAACGGCCCGCCGCCCGTCCCGCCGACTGAATCGGTGACAGTCGTCCCTTGCTCCGCAGCGGCCAGCATCGCGTGTGTCGCGTGCATCATCGTTACGACGGTCAACACCAAACCCAGCGACTGCAGCCATCGCACACCGTGGGTGCGCGACGCGAGTAGAGCGGGCTTGCGTGTCAGAAGTTCGTCTCTCATAGTGCCTCCCATGTTCTACGTAACGCCTGTCGACCAACATCCTCACAGGTGCTGAAGTTTCGAGATTGACCCCGCCCTCTCCCTACGGCTCACGTTAGGCGCAATACATCAGAGAAACGCAACGTCGTCGCCCGCGACTC
>JBDTSX010000514.1:0-4031 GCA_039930925.1 Acidobacteriota bacterium
TCGCGCTGTTCTCGCGCTTCGAAGCCAAGCTCGAACAGTACCGCGGCAACCTCGAGCGGTCGGCCGTCGAGCTCGCCAAGGATTGGCGCACCGACCGCCTGCTCCGACGGCTGGAAGCGATGCTGATCGTCATGGACGCCAAAATGACGTTCCTGCTCTCCGGCACCGGCGACTTGATCGAGCCGGACGACGGGATCATTGCGATCGGATCCGGTGGCGCGTATGCGCTCGCGGCGGCAAAGGCGCTGGCGCGCCACACGCAGCTCGACGCGAAAGACATCGCGGCGCAGGCGATGGAGATCGCCGCCGAGATCTGCATCTACACGAACGCCACCATTGCGATTGAAAGCCTGTAGCGCGGCATGCCGATCTACCTTCCGGAGACCACCGCCACGACCGCCGAATCGCTGACCCCCCGGCAAATCGTCGTCGAGCTGGATAAACACGTCATCGGGCAGAACCAGGCGAAGCGCGCGGTGGCGATCGCGCTGCGTAACCGCATGCGGCGGCAGAAGCTCCCGGCGGAGCTCGCCGAAGAGATTGCTCCTAAAAACATCCTGATGATCGGGCCGACCGGCGTCGGCAAGACCGAGATTGCCCGGCGGCTGGCGAAGCTGGCGCAGTCTCCATTCATCAAGGTCGAGGCGTCGAAGTTCACCGAGGTCGGCTACGTCGGGCGCGACGTCGAGTCGATGGTGCGCGATCTGGTGGAGCTCGCGGTGGACATGGTGAAGGAGGAGCGGCTCGCGGACGTGCGCGACAGCGCGAGGCGGGCGGCCGAAGAACGGGTGCTGGATCTCCTGCTGCCGCCGCTCCCGCATGCCGCCGATTACGACCAGCAGGCGACCTCGATCCGCGAACAGGCGCAGCGCACGCGCGAGAAGCTGCGCGAGCAGCTGCGCGAGGGGCGGCTCGATCACAAGCACGTCGAGGTGGACGTCCGCGAAAAGAGCTTTCCGTCCTTCGAGATCATCGCCGGATCGTCGGTCGAGGAGATCGACATCAACGTGAAGGACATGCTCCCGGGCCTGTTCCAGGGGCGCACGAAGAAGCGGCGGCTGACCATCCCGGAGGCGCTCGAGGCGCTCGGGCAGGAGGAAGAGCAGAAGCTCATCGACATGGAAAGCGTCGCGCGCGCGGCGGTGGAGCGCGTGCAGCAGGCGGGCATCATCTTCATCGACGAGATTGACAAGGTGGCGGGGCGCGAGGGGGGGCACGGTCCGGACGTCAGCCGGGAAGGGGTGCAGCGCGACATCCTGCCGATCGTCGAGGGCACGACCGTCAACTCCAAGTACGGGATGGTCAGAACGGACCACATCCTCTTCATTGCCGCCGGCGCCTTCCATGTGTCGAAGCCGTCGGATTTGATTCCCGAGCTGCAGGGGCGCTTTCCGATCCGTGTCGAGCTCGAGGCCCTCGGGCGCGAGGATTTCGTGCGCATCCTCACCGAGCCGAAGAACGCCCTCATCAAGCAGTACACGGCCCTCCTGTCGACGGAAGGGGTCTCGGTTCGCTTCACCGACGGCGCGATCGGACGGATCGCCGACTTTGCCACGCTCGTCAATGACCGCACCGAGAACATCGGCGCGCGCCGCCTCCACACCGTCATGGAAAAGCTGCTCGATCAGGTGTCCTTCGACGCCCCCGACCTCACCGACAAGGACGTCACCATCGACGAGGCCTACGTCGAGCGCATGCTCGCCGACATCGTCGGCAACGAAGACCTGTCGCGCTACATCCTCTAAATGATCCAGCCCGCGCGCGTTGCGTTGTTAGCCGCTCTTGCTCTCGCCGCCGCCTGCGGTAAGAAGGGCCCGCCACTGGCGCCGCTCCACCTGGTGCCGGGTCCCGCGACGGACGTGTCGATCCGGCGGCTCGGTCCGGACGCGCAGATTCAATTCGTGATCCCGGCGACGAACCTCAACGGTCCAGGGCGCGCGGAAATCGATCGGGTCGAGGTGTACGCGGTGACCGTCGCGCCCGGCTCCCCGCCGCCGCCGAACCGCGAGCTGCTCAGCGCAAAGTATCTGGTGGGATCGATACCGGTGAAACCGCCTCCAGTCGAGGGGGAGACGCCGCCAGAGAACGCTCCCCCGGACAAGCGCCCTGGTCCCGGCGAACCAGCACAGTTCGTGGAACCGCTGACCGCCGAACGATTGAAGCCGGTGACGTTTGCCGCCCCGGCACCTCCAAAGGGTGCGCCGCCCGCGGCGCGGCCCGCCGGCGCGCCGCCGGCTGGCACGGCTACGGGATCGGTTCCCGCCGACGCCAGTGCGACCGCCCCCGCGCCTTCGACCGCGGCCGCCGGCACACCCCCTTCGGCCGCTACAGCCGCCGCGGGTTCGTCCCCATCTGCACCGACGGCTCCTGCCGCGACGGGGACCACCCCTGCCGCGCCAAGCGCGCCGGGCGCCGCCGGTGTAACGCCTGTGCCGCCGATTGCTCCAGCCGCCGGCACAGCACCGGCCGCACCGGCCGGTTCTGCGACGACGACGGTGCCGCCGCAGGCCACCGCGGGGAGTACGACTGTCGCGCAGCCGGCCGCGCCGCCCGCTCCAAAGTATCCGGTGCGGATCTACGTGTTGCGGGGGATGACCAAACGGAATCGTTCCGGGCAACCGAGCGCACGGGTGCAGCTGCCGGTGGTTCCTCCCCCAGCACCGCCTACAGGCCTGACACCAACCGTCGCGGAAAATGCAATCGTGCTCAAGTGGACGGCGCCGCCGCCCGCCGAGCCCGTGGCGGAAGCCGTGGCGCCGGCCGTGGCGCCGGCCGTGCCCGTCGTCACCACCCCAGCGGTGACCGCGCCGACAACCCCAGCGCCTGTGGCGCCGCCGGCAGGCAACCCCGCGGCAGCCGCGCCAGCTACCACCGCGGCGCCGGACGTCCCTGCGGCGCCCGCCGCGATCGCTGCGCCCCCGGCGTTGAGCTTCAACGTGTACAAGCGCGATGCCGCGGCGCCGCTCAACAGCGGGCCGATCGCCACGACGGAGTACGAGCGTACGGGCGTCACCTTCGGCTCGGAAGAGTGTTTCGTCGTGCGAACCGTCGAAACGGTCGGGGCGATTGCGATCGAGAGCGAGCCGTCGGCGCAGGTGTGCGTCACACCGCGCGATACGTTCGCGCCGGCGCCGCCAAAGGGACTGGCGATCGTGGCGGGCACCGGCACCATCAACTTGAGCTGGGACGCGAACATCGAGGCGGATCTCGCCGGCTACATCGTGTTGCGCGGCGAGGGGGCCGGTGGGACGCTTCAGCCGCTGACGCCGGCTCCGATCGCCGGAATCAACTTCGAGGACAAGACCGTGCGGGCCGGGGTGCGGTACGCTTATGCGATCGTGGCTGTGGACAAGGCGACGCCGCCGAACCGCAGCGCCCCGTCGTCGCGGGTCGACGAGACGGCACGCTGACGGCGAGCCAGCGGTTCCGGGCCGCGCCGGCACGTCCACCGATCGATCGCGTGCGGTACGCGCTAAGGTAAAGAGCGCCCGGGCCGCGGCCCGGGGCAGTGGGACAAGAAAGAAGGGATCACGCCATGAAACTGTTCATCGACTCCGGCAACCTGAAGGAAATCGAAGCGCTCGTTCCGCTGGGCATTATCGACGGCATCACCACCAACCCGTCGCTGCTGGCGAAAGAGGGGGGGGACTACCGGGCGATTCTCAAGAAGATCTGCGAGATCGTCCAGGGCCCGACCAGCGCAGAAGTGGTCGCCACCGACTACGAGGGCATGGTTCGCGAAGGGCGAGACCTCGCGGGGATCGACGAGCACATTGTCGTCAAGGTGCCGTTCACCAAGGACGGCGTCAGGGCGTGCAAGACGCTGTCGTCCGAAGGCCTGCGCGTGAACGTCACGCTCATCTTCTCGCCGACCCAGGCGCTGATCGCGGCCAAAGTGGGGGCCACCTACTGCAGCCCGTTCGTCGGCCGTCTCGACGACATTGCGACCTCCGGGATGACGCTGATCCAGGAGATCGTCGACATCTACGAAAACTACGACTTCGCGACGGAGATCCTGGTCGCCTCGGTCC
>JBDTSX010000515.1:0-4012 GCA_039930925.1 Acidobacteriota bacterium
CGGCCGGCGACCGGGCCGCGTTCGAGCCGCTCGAGAAGGCCGCGGCCCTGGTCCCGATGGTCACCGGAGAGAACACGCCGCACCTGATCATGGCGCGGCTCGCGGAAAAGCTCGGCGACAGCGCGCGCGCGATCAGCGAGTACCAGGCGGTGCTCGCACAGGATCACACCACGGTGGAGCCGGCACGAAGCCTTGCCGCCCTTGCCGAGAAGGCGTCGTTGCAGCAGCCGTTGATGCGGGCATGGGAACGTGTGGTCGCGATCGACCCGTTCGATCCGCAGGCACACGCCGGGCTCGGCCGGCTTGCGCTGAAGAGCCGTCAGCCCGATACCGCGGTCCGCGAGTTCAAGGCTGCGCTCGCGATCGGACCGGCGGACAAGGCGTCCGCGCATTGCGATCTCGCGGAGGCCTACCTGCTCGCGAACCGCCCCGCCGATGCCAAGGTAGAGGCGTTGGCCGCGCTCGAGATCGCTCCGAGCTTCGATCGGGCTCAGGATCTGCTCCTTCAGGCGATCAAGAACACCGGGACAGCAGTCGGGGCGGCGAGCGCAGCGGGCGGCGGGGGGAAATGAAGCCCCTGCTCCCGGCCGCGGCCCTTTCCGGGCTGCTGTTGTGGGCGGCCACCACGGCGTGGACCTCGCGCGCGGACGCGGCCGGCGGGAGCCAGCCCGATCCACGCTACGCCGGACTCCAGTGGACCTTCGCGCGCATCCGCTACACCGCCTGGACGGTTCCTCCCAGCATGCGGCTCAGTCCCGAGGATGAACCCTGGTTCATCGACGCGCCTGCCGCGGAGCAGAACCTGTCGCGCCGGGTGCGGACCGCCACCGCGATCCAGGTGAACGATCCGGTGGTCCTCACCCTCGAAGATCCCAACCTGTGGGCCTATCCCTGGATCTACATGGTGGAGCCCGGCAACCTGCGGCTGAAAGACGCCGAGGTGCCGATTCTCCGCGAGTTCCTGCTGCGCGGCGGCACACTGACCTTCGACGATTTCCACGGTCCGTTCGAGTGGGCGAATCTCGAGAGCGAGTTGCGCCGCGTCTTTCCGGATCGCAAGATCGTCGACCTCCCGCCCGAGCACCCGATCTTTCACTGCTTCTACCAGTTCGACGGGTTTCCACAGACTCCGGGCCTGGGATCGTTCCTGCTGGGCCGCATGTGGGAAAAGGGGGGCTACGTCGCGCATCTGCGCGCGATCGAGGACGACAACGGTCGCGCCATGGTCCTGATCAACTGGAACGTGGACATGGGCGACGGCTGGGAATGGTCGAATGCCGCCGAGTATCCGGGATACGTGAAATACACCGCAGTGGCGTACCGGATGGAAATCAACGAAATCATTTATTCCCTGACCCACTGAGTGACAGTCGAGCCGGACCGGATCATGCCCTTCGCCACGGCCACGGACATCGGGGCGGTCGCCGAGCGCGTCGCCGAGGGGCGTGCCCGGATCCTGACCGAAATCCGCAAGGTGATCGTCGGTCAGGATGAAGTCATCGACCAGGTGCTGATGGCGCTCTTCACCGGCGGCCACTGCCTGATCACCGGCGTGCCGGGCCTGGCCAAGACGCTCCTCATCAAGACTGTCGCGCAGATTCTCGATCTGTCGTTCAAGCGGATTCAGTTCACGCCGGACCTGATGCCCGCGGACATCACCGGCACCGAGGTGCTCGACGAGGACGGCGGGCACCGCTCGCTCCGGTTCGTGAAGGGCCCGATCTTCGCGCAGATCCTCCTCGCGGACGAGATCAACCGGACGCCCCCGAAGACGCAGGCCGCGCTGCTCGAGGCGATGCAGGAGTATCACGTGACGGCTGCGGGGCGGACGTATCCGCTGGAGCGCCCGTTCTTCGTGCTCGCGACCCAGAATCCGATCGAGCTCGAAGGCACCTACCCGCTCCCCGAAGCGCAGCTCGATCGCTTCATGTTCAACATCGTGATGACGTATCTCTCCGAAGACGAGGAGGTCCGCGTCGTCACCACCACGACCGGGAGCGAGCGGCAGGCGCCGTCCCGCGTGTTCACGGGGGCTGACATCCTCGAGATTCAGCAGCTGGTGCGGCAGGTCGTCGTCGCGGAGGAGATCGCCCGCTACGCGGTCCGGCTCGTGGATGCGTCGCGCCCGGGGCGGCAGGGGGACCACGCCTTCGTCCGCGACTGGGTCAAGTGGGGCGCCGGCCTCCGCGCCTCGCAGGCGCTGATTCTCGCGGGCAAGGCGCGCGCCTTGATCCTCGGCCGGTACCACGTGTCGATTGCCGACATCCAGGCGCTCGCGCGGCCGGTGCTGCGCCACCGCATCATTCCGAACTTCTACGCCGAGTCCGAGCGCATCAACGCCGACAACCTGGTCGAGCGGCTCATCGAGGCGGTTCCCACGCCGCGCAGCGGAATGTAGCCATGCCGCCCACCTCGACGCCCCGTGACCTCAGGTTCCTGGATCCCGCCGTCCTCGCGCGGCTCGGGACGATGGAGCTGAAGGCGCGCACGGTGGTCGAGGGGTTCCTGTCCGGCCTGCACCGCAGCCCGTACAAGGGGTTCAGCGTCGAGTTCGCGGAATACCGCCAATATCTGCCGGGCGACGACCTGTCGGCACTCGACTGGAAGGTCTACGCGCGTTCGGATCGTCACTACATCAAGAAGTTCGACGAAGAGACGAACCTCGAGTGCCACGTGCTGCTCGATGTGAGCGGATCGATGGGGTACCGCGGCGGCGGAGCGATGAGCAAGCTGGAGTACGGGGCGGTGCTCGCCGCGTCGCTCGCGTTCCTGATGAACCGCCAGCGCGACGCCACCGGTCTGATTGCGTTCGACGATGCGATCCGGCTTCGTCTCCCCGCCAGCGCGCGGCCGGGCCACCTTCACGCGCTGTTGCTCGGGCTGGAGCGGTTGCAGCCCGGTGCCCCGTCGAACGTGGGACGCCCCTTACGTCAGCTCGCCGACGCGCTCGTCAAGCGCAGCCTGGTGGTGCTCGTGTCCGACCTGCTGGACGAACCGGAGCCGGTCATCAAGGGGCTCAAGCACCTGCGCGTGCGCGGCACCGACGTGGTCGTCTTCCAGGTGCTGGATCCCAACGAGCTGACGTTCCCGTTCCGCGGCGCGTCACGATTCCGCGATCTCGAGAGCGGCAGGGAAGTGACCGCGGATCCGGAGTCGGTGCGAACCGAGTACCTGCGCGAGCTCGCCGCGCTGACGACAACCTACGAGCGCGAACTGCGCGGCGCCGGGATCGACTACGTCCAGCTCGACACGTCCAAGCCGCTCGACCATGCCCTGCTGGCGTACCTGTCCGCCCGAGCGAGGCGCAAGTGACGTGGTGTGTCCACAGGAGGACGGTGGAAGAATGAGTCCCATTGCACCCGAGGCTCAACGGACGACGAATCGTCGGCTAAAGACGGACGGCACGGACGACTCCGGACTGCGGACTCCGGACTGCGGACTCTGACCAAGGACTGTGACCTCGACTAACGACTGTGACTAACGACTAACGACTAAAGACTGACGATGTCTTTCCTGTCCCCCGCGTTCCTTCTCGGCGCGCTGGCGATCGCCGTGCCCGTCGTGCTGCACTTCCTGCGGCGCGACGTGGCGCCGGATGTGCCGTTCGCCGCGGTGCGTCTGCTGCGCCCGTCGCCGGTCGAGCGATCGCGGCGACGCCGGCTGCGGGATCTGCTGCTGCTCGCGGCGAGGGTCGCGGCGCTGCTGCTGCTCGCCCTCGCCTTCGCACGTCCCTACATCGTGGGGGCGGCGGCGTCATCATCGGGAATTCGTATCGTCGCGATCGACCGGTCGTTCAGCATGGGCGCGCCGGGGCGGTTTGCGCATGCGGTGGACCTTGCCAGGCGCGCGCTGGACGAGGCGCGACCCGGCGAGCGTGTGGCGCTCGTCGCGTTCGACGATCGCGCGGACGTGATCGCCGGCCCGGGGCCCGCCGCGGAGGTGCGAGCGGCCCTCAATGGCCTGCAGCCGGGCTTCGGCGGCACCCGTTTCGGTCCGCTCTTTGCGAAGGCGG
>JBDTSX010000516.1:0-4008 GCA_039930925.1 Acidobacteriota bacterium
GCTGATGGCATCCTGTTGCCGGTCGGAGGCGGATTCCTCAGGGTGGAAATCAAGAGCGACACGATTGTGCGCGTGCTGTTCTCGAAGGTCCGCGAGCCTCGCGTTGACGAGCTCGCGGTGGTCGGCCCGGGCGGCGGCGCCCGCCTTGCGGCCATGAATCCGTTTCGCCCCGCCACGCCGGCCACGCCGCGCGCGGCGCCGGCGCCCAAGTGGACGCTGAAGACCACTTCCACTGCCGCGACTCTGAGCACCGCGGCCCTTAATGTCACCGTGACCCTGACTGACGGGACGGTGACCTTTGCCGATCGCGCCGGCCGGCCGATTCTCGCCGAGTCTGCCGGCGTGCACCGGTTGACGCCGGCCACCATCCAGGGTGAGCAGACCTATAACGTCCAGCAGCAGTGGCGGGCGAATGAGGACGAGTCGCTCTACGGTCTGGGCCAGCGCCAGGAAGGCAAGCTGGATATCAAGGGCTACGACCTGGATCTGTGGCAGCGAAATACCGTCGTCGACGTTCCGTTTCTCGTGTCAAGCCGAGGCTACGGTATTTTCTGGGACAACACCTCATTCACGAAGTTCGGCGACATCCGCCCGTTCGAGGTGATTCCGCCGGCCAGCCTGGTCGACACCACCGGTCAAACCGGCGGCCTCAGCTCCGGGACATTTGCTGCCGGCGGCGACCAACTGCAAAACCCGGTGACGACCGCCGCGGTCGCGTTGGGCGCTGAGCCTGCAGGGTTTCGCGGCAGCGCCGTGACCGCGCCTCCACCGGCTGCGGCTGCACCGCCGGCTGGCCGCGGCAGGGCCGCGGACGCCGGTGTGCCCGGATGGCAGGGGCAGATTATCGCGCCGGTTACCGGCGACTATCAGTTCCAGACCTACTCGAACCTCGATATCAAGCTGTGGCTGGACGGGCAGCTCCGGATCGATCACTGGAAACAGAACTGGGCGACGGAAAACGACCAGTTCAAGGTGCGTCTCGAAGCCGGGAAGCGGTACCCGATCAAAGTGACGTCCAGTCCGGGCGCAACGCTCCGGCTGTTCTGGAAAACGCCGGCCCCCTCCCCGGATACCTCGCTCTGGTCCGAGGTCGGTGAGGCGGTGGACTACTACTTTGTGTATGGGCCCGAACTCGACCAGGTCGTGGCGGGATACCGCACGCTGACCGGGACGGCGACGCTGCTGCCGCAATGGGCCTACGGCTTCTGGCAGTCGAAGAACAAATACAACACCCAGGCGGAAGTGTTGAATACCGTGACGGAATTCCGCCGCCGCCAGATCCCCATGGACACCGTCGTCCAGGACTGGCAGTACTGGAAACCGGATGCCTGGGGCTCGCACGAATTCGAGCGCTCGCGGTACCCGGACCCCGACGCGATGATCAAGGCGATCCACGACCACCATGCCCGGTTCATGATCTCGGTGTGGGGGAAGTTCTATCCGCAGGTCGAGCACGCCAAGGCCATGAGTGCGATTGGGGCGCTCTATCAGCCAACCCTTCGAGACGGCACGCGCGACTGGCTGCAGCAGCCGTACGCGTTCTACGACGCCTTCAACGCGCCGGCGCGACGGATGTTCTGGGAGCAGGTCAACACGTCGCTCTTCAGCAAGGGGGTCGATGCGTGGTGGATGGATGCGACCGAGCCCGACCTGGTGCAGCCCTCGCCGCCGACCCTCGAGTCGCTGCGCCAGGGGATCGACAAGACGGCCATCGGCACCGCGTCGCGGGTGATGAATGCCTACGCCCTGGTCAACAGCGAGGCCGTCTATGACGGGCAGCGCAGCACTGCGCCGAACCAGCGCGCGTTCATCCTGACCCGGTCGGGCTTTGCCGGCATTCAGCGTTACGCGACCGTGACCTGGTCCGGCGATATCACGTCCGAGTGGTCGACGCTGCGGAAGCAGATCACCGCGGGCCTGGGATTTTCAATCGCCGGCACCCCCTACTGGACGAGCGACACCGGCGGCTACACCATGCAGAGCCGCTTCACGAGCGCGCGCGCCGGCGACGCGCTCGAGGAATGGCGCGAGCTGAATGCCCGGTGGTTCCAGTTCAGCACTTTCTGCCCGATCCTGCGCGTCCATGGGACGGATCGTCCGCGGGAGATGTGGAACATCGGCGACGAGACCACGCCGGTCTACCAGTCGGAGCTGAAGTTCGATCGGCTGCGCTACGCGCTGTTTCCGTACATCTATTCGATCGCCGGCCGGGTCACGCACGAGGGCTATACGCTGATGCGTCCGCTGGTGATGGATTTCCGGGGCGACCCACTGGCTCGGGACATTCCGGATCAGTTCATGTTCGGCCCGGCGTTCCTGGTCAATCCGGTCATCGAATACAAGGCGCGCAGCCGCCGCGCCTACCTGCCGGCGGGAACGGCGTGGTACGACTTCTGGACCGGCAAACAGTCGGCGGGCGGATCGACGATGACCGCGGATGCCCCCTACGATCGCCTCCCGCTGTTCGTGCGGGCGGGCGCGATCGTGCCGATCGGGCCCGAACAGCAATACATCGGCGAGAAGGACGCCCGGTCGCTGACGATCTACGTATACACCGGCGCCAATGGCCAGTTCACGCTCTATGAAGACGACGGATTGACATACGACTACGAGCGGCGGCAGTTCTCCCGGATTCCGATGGTGTGGAACGACGCCGCACGCACGCTCACGATTGCCAAACGCGCCGGCGCCTTTTCAGGCATGCCGGCAACGCGCACGTTCAATGTCGTGCTCGTGTCGCCGGACCAGCCGACCGGGTACGCGGCCGCGGCGTCTGGCAGGACGGTGAATTATCGTGGGGACGCCGTGCCGGTCAAGTTCTAAGGCTGCGCGAACCAATCGTCACTCTCCGGGCACGGCATCATTCGGCGATCTCGACGAGCTCGACGATGTGCGCGGAGTTGATGATCAGGGCGTGATCCGACGTCTCGAGATACCAGAACGGCAGCTCGAGGTGCGCGTAGTCGCTCAGCCGGTCGCGGCCGACCGGCCGGCAGACGGACACGGTGCCGGAGACGCGCATCCCGCTCGAGAGCAGGATCGACACGCGCCGCTTCTTGGCCAGGTCGTATCCCGGCTCGAGTTGCGCCTCGTTCGCCTCGGGCGGAAGCGCAACGGTGGCGATATGCGCGCGGTTATAGAGGACGGTGCGCGCGGCCCCGCCGCCCGCCAACTCGAACGGGAAGACGCCCTCTTCGGAGTTCAACAGATCGCCGACGCGCTCGGGTCCGGAGTGCCCGGCGGTCGATCCCGCCAGAAAGAACGCGCCCTTGACCCGCGTGCCGGTCGAGAGCGTCAGCTCGGCCTCGGCCCGCCGTTTTTCGACTCGTAACTCTGACTGTGACATTCGGCCTCGTGTCGCGGAAAGGAGCGCGCTGCACGTCCTGCCACGCGGCTTCACATTCCCTGCGGATGGATCTTCAGCACTATACCTGTGTGTGCTCCCAGATCAATCGGGAGACTTGGGCCGGACGGGTGATGCCGCGGGTCGAGAGAGTGCTACCATTCGTCGCCAGGAGGGTCGCATGCTCTGCAATCGCCGCACCTTTGTCACGGCCGCCTCGGGACTGGCCTTGAGCGCGCGGCTCGCCGGCGCAAGCGCGCAGGGGGCCAACAATCGGATCAGAATCGGCGTGATTGGCACCGGCGGCCGCGCGCGCGGGCTGATGGGCCTGCTGAAACGGCTGCCCGGCAACGAGATGGTCGCGGTCTGCGATGTCTACGAGCCGCGCATGCTCCAGGCCGCCGAGATCGCGGCGCCCGCGGCCGCGAAGCTCGCCGACTACCGCCGCATCCTGGACGATCGGCAGATCGACGCGGTCGTGATCGGGGCGCCCGACCATTGGCACAAGACCATCGCGCTCGACGCCGTCGCCGCCGGCAAGGACGTCTACGTCGAGAAGCCGGTCTCGCACACCATCGCTGAAGGGGCGGAGATGGTGAAGGTCATCGAAGCGTCGAAGCAGATCGTGCAGACCGGCACCCAGCAGCGAAGCTGGGACCACTGGG
>JBDTSX010000517.1:0-4007 GCA_039930925.1 Acidobacteriota bacterium
CGTGGTGTACTCGGTCACGGCCGTGTCCCAGTCGCCCGCGCGCGAGGCCTCCTGGCCCTTCCGGAACGCGCGGCCCGCCGCGCAGCCCGAAACCATGAGCGTGAGAACGATTCCGACCACAAGCCTGTGCTTCAACACCGGCACTCCATTTGAACGCCCGATCCGGGCTGGCCTACTTGCCTACGCATTCCTGCCCTGACATGCGGAGCGTCGTGCGCCCGCGTCCGTCCGGGTACTCCATGACGGCCGACTCGACGCCGATGCGCACGAGCCGGTATTGACCAGCGACGATCTCCCCTTCGCGGCCCCGGTAGGTGGACCGGCAGTCGCTGAAGTTGGCAATCTTCCCTGTCGGTGTATCCATGAAACCGATGTACTTCACCGCGATCGGCGGCGGTGGTGGCGGTCCGGACGGCACCGTGGCTTCGATCGGCAGCGAACCCGTCGGCGGGCCCTTCGGCATCACCGGTGCGGGCGGAGGCGGGGGCGGCGGTGGCACGTAGAACCTGAACGGGTTCCGCGCTCCCCCCTGGCTTCCCGGCCGCGGCTTGTTGAGCTCGTCCAGCCGGACTCTCAGGTCCGCGGGATCGATCGCCGCGTCCCCCTTTGACGCCGTCGTGGCTGCGACACGCGGATTAGACGATACTGCGGCGGCGGGGGCCGAGTTATCCGGCAACAGCCGCATCACCAGAAAAATCCCAACGACCACGGCGAGCGCCACGAGCAGCCAGGGACGCGGACGCCCGGGGGCGGCCTCAGTTGCCACTGGCCGTGCCCCGATAGTAGGTGGCGATTTGCAGCGTCACGTTCAGGCCGCGTCCCTCGACATCGCTCTGCGCGAGCTCGACGTTCTCGAGCACGAGGAACTCGGGCGCCTTCTCGAGCTCGTGAATGAACTTCCGGATATTGCGGTATTCGCCGGAGAGTGACGCGGTGTAGACGAACTTGACCAGCTGGCTGTCGCGCTGCGGCTTCGGATCGGAGGTCGCCCGCTCGAGACGAAGGCTGGTCTGCTCCGCCAGTTGCTCCATGCGAAGGAACGTGATCCGCCGTGCCTGACTGTTGTCAGGCGGGAGCACGTCGGTGTAGAACTTCTGCAGTTCCGCGTCGGCCTGCGCCTTTCCCGCCACGGTGGCGCGCGCGGCGACGTCGTCGCGCCGCGCCGCGTTCAGCGCGGCGGCCGACGCTGCGGCGTCCTGCTCACCTCCCGCGACCTTGTTCGCCAGCGGGTATACGACCAGCGCGTACAGCGCCACGTTGACGAGCAGCGCGATCGCCACCGGCCAGATCAGTGGCCGTTTCTCGGCGAGGATGCGGCGGACGGAGGCCGTCACCGGCGCCCTCCCGGAACCGGTGCGCGGGCGGGTGCGCGCGCGGGCTCGGTGGTCGAGGTGCCAGGCACCGACTTCAATCCGGCCCGGCCCGGCGCCGACCCGGGCATGGCGGCTCCCGCGGCCTGCGGGGCTTCGGCCGGAGCCGCGCCCGCGGAGTCCGGCCCAGCACCCGTGTAGACGCTTTCAATCACCGCGCGAAACAGGCCGGATTCGGTCCGGTCCGACGAGGAGACGTTGACTTGATCGAACGAGCCGGTCGCTTCGAGCTTGTCGTTGAAGTCTTCGACGTCCTCGAAGCGCTTCGCCAGGACCAGAATCGCCACCTCCGTCACACCCGACTTGATGGACGGCCGCACCGCCGTCAACATCACGTCCGGCGGCAGCGTCGACTCGATCTGGTTGAAGAACTCCGTCCAGGAGAACGTACGCTGATCGATCAGCGAGTTGGCTTCCTGCGCCGCTCCCACCACGCGTTCCAGCTCGTCGCTGTCGATCGTCTTGCGCACCCGCGCCGCCTCGGCCGTCAGCCGCTCGGCTTCCGCATGCTCGACCGCCGTCCGCGACGACAGCTCGGTGTTGTGGCGCGAGAGACTGACGATGCGCACGGCGTTGACGATGGTGATGGCCAGGACCAGCAGCGCGGCGGCCCCGATCAGGACGTGAGCAACGCGCTCGTTATAGAACGGGCGGGTGGCGAGGTTGGTGCGAAGCACTAAACTGCCTGCTCCCGGAGAATGACGCCGACCGATGGCGCCAGTGTGTCGAGCAGCTCGGGACCCGCCACGATCCGATCGCGCATCGCCACCGTGCCCCGGAAGTCGAGCGGCTCCACGGCGGCGCCGACGCGTTCTTCCATCTCCCGGCGCAGCCGCTCCGCCCGCTCGACCCCGCGCGACGAGGCGCCGGCCAGGACCACGCGCGAGAAGCCGCCGCCGCCGAGCCGGTCTTCGTGATACATCGACGTCTGGTGCACCAGATCCGCCAGGTCGGCATCCGTGTCGGACACGCGGGTGCGGAAGAAGACGACGTCGCCGGCGCGCACCACCACGATTGTGCTGTAGTCGGGCGCCACATTCACGAGCAGCCAGTCGGCCGCCGGCGGCGACCCCGCGAGTCCGGCCAGGACGGCGTTGACCAGGTTGATGCTCGCGACGTCCACGATCCCGGGGTGCGCCCCACCGGCCTCGCAGGCGCGCTCGTAGCTTTCAATGACGTCGCGGCGCGCGACCGTCACGACGTACTCGCGGCCGCCTTCGGAGAGGGCCACGCCGGGGACCCAGGCCACCTGCGCATCTTCCGCCTTGAACGGCGCAGCCTTGCGAATCTGCCAGCGAATCAGCTGGTCGAGGTCCTGCACTTTCGGCGGAATTTTTTCGAACCGGAGCAGCGACAGCTTGGCCACCGTGTCGGGCAGAACCAGCGCCACGCGCTTCGGCCTCGGCGTCACGCCGTCGAGCGCCTTGCGGATCGTCATCGACAGCGCCGCCGCGTCGTGGATGTTGGACGCGTTCAACGACGGCTCGACGACCCCGGGCGCCAGCGGCTCGCTCGCATACGCGGAGAGCACGCGGGCGCCGTTCTGGTGTCCGATGACGGCGACGGTGACGCGCCGGGCGGTGATCTCGAGCGCGGCGGTCGAGGGGCGGCTCGAAAGCCAGCGTGGCAGGGTGGCGTTCATTCGACGAAGGTCACTTTGTTGATCTCCCGCAGCGTGGTGATCCCTTTGAGCACCTGCTCGACCGCGGACTCGCGCAGGAAACGCATGCCTTCATCCCGTGCGGCCTTCTTGATCTCCGAGGTGGGCCGGCGCGCCAGAATCAGCTCGCGGATCGAGTCGGTCAGGTCCAGCAGCTCGCAGATCGCCGTGCGCCCGCGATACCCGGTGCCGCCGCACTCCATGCAGCCGGCCCCCTCGAAGAACAGCCCGCTGTGCTCGAGTGCGGGATCCATCGCCGACTCTTCGAGCTGGGCCCGCGTGATCGTCGCCTGGCGCTTGCAGTGCACGCAGATGTTGCGGACCAGCCGCTGCGCCAGGACGCAGTTGAGCGCCGAGACGAACTGATAGGCCTCCACGCCCATGTTCAGGAAACGGCCGAGCACATCCAGCACGTTGTTGGCGTGAACCGTCGTGAACACCAGGTGTCCGGTCAGCGCGGAGTTGATCGCGATCTGCGCCGTCTCGGCGTCGCGGATCTCCCCGACCATGATCTTGTCCGGATCGTGACGGAGGATCGAGCGCAGGCCGCGCGCGAAGGTCAGCCCCTTTTTCTCGTTGATCGGGATCTGGGTGATGCCGCGGAGCTGATACTCGACGGGATCCTCGATCGTGATGATCTTGTCCTCGATCGACTTGATCTCGGACAGCGCCGCGTAGAGCGTCGTCGTCTTGCCGCTGCCGGTCGGGCCGGTCACGAGCACCATCCCGTAGGGCTCGGCGATGTACTTGCGGAAGCGGCGGAGCTCGTCTTCCGGAAATCCGAGGATGTCGAGCCGCAGCTCGTGGAACTGCTCGCTGATCGACTCCTTGTCCAGGATGCGGATGACCGCGTCCTCGCCGTGCACGCTCGGCATGATCGAGACCCGGAAGTCGATCGTCTTGCCCGGCATCCGCAGCTTGAAACGGCCATCCTGCGGCACCCGCTTCTCGGCGATGTCGAGCTCGGCCATGACCTT
>JBDTSX010000518.1:0-4000 GCA_039930925.1 Acidobacteriota bacterium
CGAGCGCCCAGCCGCAGCGCCAGCCGGTCATCGCATAGGCCTTCGACGCCGACCCGCTGATCACCGACCGATCGCGGTTGCGCTCGACCAGGACCTTCGGCAGGTTGTGCGACACCGGGTCGTAAATCAGCTTCTCGTAGCACAGGTCCAGCAGGATCCAGATGCCGCGCTTGGCGGCCTCGTCGGCAATCGCCGCCAGGTCCGCTTCGGTAATCAGCGCGCCGGTCGGGTTGCCCGGCGAGTTGATGATGATCCCGCGGGTGCGCGGCGTGATCGCCGCGAGAATCGGCTCGGCGCGAACGGTGAATCCGTCCTCCGCGTGCGTGTGCACGATCACCGGCGTGGCCTCCGCCAGCTTGATTTGCTCGACCAGGGTCGGCCAGCCCGGCATGTGGGTGATCACTTCATCGCCGGGGCCGAAGAGGCACATCGCCGCGTTGTACAGCGCCTGCTTGCCGCCCGCGCTGATGATCGTCTCGGCGGTCGAGTACTCCACGCCGTAGTCGGTCTGGTATCTGGCGCACACGGCGCGCTTCAACTCGTCGGTGCCGGAATTGGTGGTGTACTTCGTGAAGTGCGCGTCGATCGCCGCCTTGGCCGCGTCCGCGATGTGCTGCGGCGTCGGGAAGTCGGGCTCCCCCGCGCCGAAGTCCACCACGTCCACTCCCTGCGCCTTCAACTTCAGTGCTTCCGCCGCCACTTTCATCGTCGGCGAGGTGGCGATCCGCTTGGTACGATCCGCGAGCATGTTCTAGGCCCTCAATGTTTCCCGCGCGAGTTTCTTCTCGCGCAACCGAGTTTCGACGCTGTCCGGCACCAGGCCGTGCACCGAGCCGCCGAGTGCCACCACTTCCTTGACCAGCCGGGAGCTGACGTAGGTGTACGGCTCGGCCGGCATCATGAACACGGTCTCGACTTCAGGGTTCAGGCGGCGATTCATCAGCGCCATCTGCATCTCGAACTCGAAATCCGACACCGCGCGCAGGCCCTTGACGATCACTCCGGCCCGCCGCCGCCGAGCGTACTCCACCAGCAGCCCGTCAAACGTGTCCACCTCGACGTTGGCCTGCCCGCGGAACGCCTCCCGCGCGATCTCGACCCGCTCCGGCACGGTGAAGAGCGGCGCCTTCTCCACGTTGATCAGCACCGCGATCACGATCCGATCGAACAGGCGCGCGCCGCGCCGGATGATGTCCACGTGGCCATTCGTCAGCGGGTCGAAGGAGCCGGGGTAGATGGCGATGACATCGTTCATGGGGAAATCGGTTTTAGGGTTTTACGGTTGTAGGGTTTTAGGGTTAGCCGCGTTCATAAAACCCCAGCGCGCTATCGCCCGACGTGACCACCCGAACCCGCGCCAGGTGGCCGATCCGGTCGAGCGCCTGATCCCTTTTCGCGTGCTCCACGATCAGCAGCGTCCCCTCGCCGACCAGCGGTTCGGCGGCAATCAGCGCGTCGTGCAATTCGGCCGCGCCGTACGGAGGGTCGATGAAAATCAGGTCGAATGGGGGCCTGCCGGGGGTCCGCACGGTGCCTGCAAACCCTGCGCGGATAATAGCATGGCGGTCGATGACGCCACAGTGGCGCAGGTTCGCCTCGATCAGGGCGACCGCACGCGCGTCGCGCTCGACAAACGTCACGTGCGAGGCTCCCCGGCTGATCGCCTCGATGCCAACCGCGCCGGTCCCGGCGTAACCGTCCAGCAGCGTCGCCCCGCTGATCCGCGGCGCCAGGATGTTGAACAGGGTCTCGCGCAACTTGTCGGACGTCGGCCGGAGACCCGGCCAGTCCGGCGCCGTCAACCGGCGCCCTTTCAGCGTCCCGGTGATGATCCTCATGCCGCAAGCCGGTCCACGGCGTCGGGATTCCGCGCGACGATTCCCGTTCGGAAAGCGCGTCTAGCCAATGCCCACCAGCCCGAACCGCTGTTCCCAGCTGGTTCGGACGAATGCCGCCAGCGTCTCGGCTTGCCGCGCATCGTCGAGCGCCGCCGCCGCCTCACGACGCGCCGCCTCCATCAGCTGGTGGTCACGCACGAGGTCACCGACCCGCAGTGTCGGCATGCCGGACTGGCGGGTGCCGAAGAACTCGCCGGGGCCGCGCAGCTCGAGGTCGCGCTCGGCGATCTCGAACCCGTCGGTGGTCTCGGTGAGCGCCTGCAGCCGGGCTCGTCCCTGCTCCGTCAGCGGAAACTGATACAGCAGCATGCAGTACGACTGGTGGGGGCCCCGGCCGACGCGGCCGCGGAGCTGGTGCAGCTGCGACAGCCCGAACCGCTCCGCGTGTTCGACGAGCATCACCGCCGCGTTCGACACGTCCACGCCGACTTCGACCACCGTCGTCGAGACCAGGATGTCGTATTCGCCGCGCGCGAAGGCGCCCATCACGCGCTCCTTCTCGTCCGGCTTCAAGCGTCCGTGCAGCAGCGCCACGCGATACGCCGGGAAAATGTCCTGCGCGAGATGGTCGGCCATCTCGGTCGCGGCCTTGAGATCGACCTTCTCGGATTCCTCGACCAGCGGGTAGATGACGTAGACCTGGCGCCCCGTGTCGATCTGCCGGCGGATGAAGTCGTAGATTTCTTCACGGCGCGACTCGGGCTTGGCGATCGTCTTGATCGGAAACCGCCCCGGAGGCATCTCGCGCATGATCGAGACATCGAGGTCCCCATAGGTCGTCAGCGCGAGGGTGCGCGGAATCGGCGTCGCGGTCATCACCAGGACATCCGGGTGCATCCCCTTGCCACGCAGGGTGGCGCGCTGCAGGACGCCGAACCGGTGCTGCTCGTCGATGATGACCAGTCCGAGCTCGCGAAAGCCGACGGGATCCTGCACCAGCGCGTGCGTGCCGACGGCGAGCTGAATCGACCCGCCGGCGAGCTCCGCCTGCATCTCGCGGCGCTTCTTCGCCGGGGTCGCGCCGGTCAAGAGCGCGATCCGGAACCGCGACGCCTCGAGGATGCGCCGGATCGTGATGAAGTGCTGCTCGGCCAGAATCTCGGTCGGCGCCATGAACGCCACCTGGAAGCCGTTTTCGAGCGCGACCAGCGCCGCCATCAGCGCCACGATCGTCTTCCCTGACCCGACGTCTCCCTGCAGCAGCCGGTTCATCGGCTGCGGCCGCTTCATGTCCTCGACGATCTCGCCAATGACCTTCTTCTGATCGCCGGTCAGTCGGAACGGGAGCACGCGCCGCGCCGACTCGCGGATCGCGTCGGTCACGACGACCGACCGCGGCTTGCGCTCGGCGTCCGAGGTGCGCCGCCGCAGGACGAGCCCGAGCTGGAACAGAAAGAACTCCTCGAAAATCAGCCGCCGCTGCGCGGCCGATCGGAAGCCGTTCAGCTCGTCGACCGGCGTCCCCGCCGGCGGAAAGTGCACGTCGAGGAGCGCAGTGCGGCGATCGATCAGCTGTTGACGCGCGCGCACGTCGGCCGGCAGCGGGTCCCCGACCTCCGAGGGCAGCTGTGACAGCGCCTGATGGACGATCGCGCGCTGCATCTTCGTGGTCAGCGTGCCGGTCTTCTCGTAGACCGGCACGATGCGTCCGGTGTGCAGCGTGTCATCGTCGGTCTCGGCCGCCGCGGCGTCGCCGTCGCCGTCCTGCCGGAGGATTTCGTATTGCGGGTTCTGCAGCTGCAGGCCGTGCGAGGTCAGCTCGAGACGGCCGAACAGGATGACGCGCTGGTGCGGATGGAAGACGTCGTTCAGGAAGGGCTGATTGAAGAAGACGGCGCGGAGCGCGCCCGTTTGATCGCGCACCAGCATCTCGAAGATTCTGAAGCGTGGACGCCGCGTCGGCCTGATGCCGCAGCTCAGGACTTCGCCGACGACCGATGCCGACTCACCCGGACGCAGGGCCGCGATTGTCTGGAAGCTGCCGCGATCCTCGTAACGGGTCGGGAACCGGTAGAGCAGATCCTCGACCGTCGCCAGGCCCACGCGCTGCAGGTCGGCCGCCCGGCGCGGCCCCACGCCCTTCAGGAACTGCAGCGGCGTTT
>JBDTSX010000519.1:0-3972 GCA_039930925.1 Acidobacteriota bacterium
CCGGGCGTTCTTCCGCCGGCTGAGGACGCCTCCGCAAACGTCCGGCTGAAGCCGGACGCTACCGTAATTTATAGGTAGCGTCCGGATAAAACCGTTCGTGGCGTCCGGCTTCAGCGGGACGACGGCGGTTTGCACCAGCGGGTGTCCCCACGCGTCCGGATGAAGCCGGACGCCAGTTCAAAGGTGGCGCAACGCGCGATATTCGGATCCACTCGTGACGCCCGGCGCGCGGGGAGGTAGCACGCCCAGAATGCGGCGCTGCGTCGCGCGGATACCGGCGGGACCGCCATCGAGATCGCGCATTGCGGGCTGTCTCCTTGAGTGATCGGGGAGAAAGCGGAAACCTATCTGCGGTTCATCGTGTCGTCAAGCTACGGGAGGTGCGTGTACCAGTCCGCGCGATGCCCGTTCTGCCGAGTGCCGCATCCAGAAACAGTCATCGCCCGGGCGGGTTGCGTTCAGCGATCGAAGCCACTAGACTGGTGGCCTCCCAAGACGTTGAGAAGCCGGGTTTGAACCGCAGTCGTCCCCGGCGAAAGCGGATGATACGGTGGCCGTCAAGCCGTCTCTGACACCGTTCCCCAACAGGGGGGGATCTATGGCTCAGCCAGGGCAGTCAAGACCGCGCACAGAACGTCGGGACGCGAATCGGCCGCGGAACGGCGATACGAGCGCCTGTCCGTACTGCGTCAAGGGAGAAGTCGAGTTCAGCGAACGGTTTCGCCAGAATGGGGGCACGGTCCCGGCCTGGCTGTGCGACAACCCCGCGTGCAGCGTCCGTATCGCCACGGTGCGCCGCGATTCGACCCCACCCCCGACCAACAAAGGCGTGATCGAAGCCCCGACCGAGCGAGGGGCAGAGGCGCCTCCCTCGAACCTGAAAGCGCGGGTCGGATCAGCCGCGTCGAAACGGCGCCTTGCGGGCAGCGGTCCGGCAAACGGCGACGTCTGACCCTTGGCACGACGCACGCGTCAATTCACCGAATGGGTTACCGCCTCCGCGCCGGCCGAGCGCGCTTGACCGTTGACGGCTGCACCTCGGTGCCGGCTGGCGTCACGCGGACCGACTGCACCGCGCCGCGCGTTCCCATCACCGTTTCCGCGCCGCCGTTGATCCGCCATCGGACGAGACCGGCATTGCCGACGCGGACGGCGATCTCGCGGCCCCGGAGCGTCTCGCGCTCCCCCGCCTGCATGGTCCGATACACCGTGCGTTGGGCATCCATACTCGCCGTCACCCACACGGGCTCCACCGCTTCGATTTCGACCGCCACCGGTGTCCCCGGCTCGGCGGACGCTGGCTTGGTCTCGCTCGAGCCTCCAGTCCCGACCGGGGCCGAGCCCGAAGCGCTGGGCTCCGGCGCGCGCGATGACGCCACCGGTGCTGCCGGCTCTGCCGCAAAGCGCTTCAAGACCGGGGCGGCCAATCCGACCAGCGCGACGAGCAGAACCCCTGCGCCGACGTACGCCGCCCGCTCAACGGGAAAGCCCGATAGCCGCGGTGGAGGGGGCGTCTGTGGGGACGGTGCGGGGGGCGCAGCGAACTGAAGGAAGTAGGCGCGGACTGTCTGTTGCGGATCGAGACCGACGTGCGAGGCGTAGGCACTCACGAAACCGCGGCCGTATGGCCGGGGTGGGATGGCGGTTGCGTCGTTGCGCTCAATCGCATTGAGGACAGCCGGTTTCACTCGGATGACCTTCGACAGCGTGTCGAGCGAGACGCCCTTCGCTTCCCGTGCCTCCCGCAAGCGAGACCCGACGTCCATGATGGCTCCAGTTGACGAATACCGGCGTCCTGAATCCGTTCACCCGCCCATATCCGCGGGGCCCGCGGCCGGCGAGCAGCATCCACAAATACGTTCCAATCAGCAACAACGATTCCAACCGGGAAAGCGCACACACGCCGGCGCCGGCGTTGCGCGCCGAGCGCATACAATTGGCGACAAGCCACATCGGCTTGCGAAATCCCCTGACGTGTCTCAATGAACCGGATGATGCGGGCCGGATACCCGCGAATTCGCCTGCAATCCCTGGAACGGGACGAGTGGTGGGACCGTAACACCTGACGTCCTCCCCTCAGGTCACGATGAATCAACTGTTCACCGATCTCCGCTCCGGCGTTCGGATGCTGTTCAAGTACCCGACGCTCTCGCTCGTGTCGATTCTGACACTCGGCCTTGGCACCGGGCTCAGCACCACGGTGTTCTGCGTCGTCAACGGCGGCCTGTTCAAGGGGCTGCCGTTCCCGGACGCCGACCGCATCGTGTCGATCGTCGCGGATACTCCCTCGCAGCGGCAGCCGCTGCGGCCCATCAGCGTCCAGGACCTGGCCGTGTTCCAAGCAGGGCAGGCCTCCTTCGACGCACTTGGCGCCTACACGTTCTCGCCGATCAACCTGTCGACCGAGGAAGGGCGTCCGGAGCGGTTCAGGGGCGCGCAGTTGACGGTCGCGGCCTTCAAGGCACTCGGTGTGGAACCGATGCTCGGCCGCGGATTCCGGGATGGCGATGATCGCCCGGGCGCGGACCCGGTGATCCTTCTGAGCGAGGCGCTCTGGCGCGAGCGCTACCAGAGCTCGCCGGCCATGGTCGGAACGGCGATTCGCGCCAACGGCGTGATGCGAACGGTCATCGGCGTGATGCCGCCGAAATTCGCCTTCCCGATTTTGGAATCGCTGTGGACGCCGCTGGCGATCGACCCGGTCCCGGCGCCCCGGGGACAGGGCCCCTCGTATCAGCTGATCGCCCGGCTGAAACCTGACGTGACCGTGCCGCAGGCGCGCGCGCAGGCGGTCGGGATCGCCGCCCAGCTCGCCCAGGACTTTCCCGCCACCAATCGCGGACTCGGCGCAAACGTACTTCCCTACGCGCAAACCGTGATGGGTCCGGAAGTCTACGGGCTGCTGTACACGATGCTGGGCGCCGGCGTGGGCGTCCTCCTTATTGCCTGCGTCAACGTGTCGAACCTGCTGGTCGCGCGCGCCTCCCTGCGCCGGCGCGAAGTCGCGGTGCGGATGGCCCTCGGGGCGGCGCGGCATCGCGTGGTGCGCCAGCACCTGACCGAAGTGCTCGTGCTCGCGACGCTGGGTGCCGGGATCGGGATCCTCCTCAGTCTATTCGGCATGCGGTGGTTCACCGAGACGCTCTCGGTCAATCCGCCGCCGTTCTGGATCACCTTCGAGCTGGACTACCGGGTCATGCTCTTCGTGCTCGGGCTGGTCGTGCTCACGAGCGCGTTCGCCGGGACGCTGCCGGCGATGCAGGCGGCGCGCGTCAGTGCCGGCGCGGTGCTCAAGGACGATAGCCGCTCTTCGACGAGTGCGAGCCTGGGGCGGTTCAGCAGCGCCCTCGTGGTCGGCGAGCTGGCTGTCTCGTGCGGTCTCCTGATTGCCGCCGGCCTGATGATCAAGAGCGTCGTGCAGTTGAAGCACGTCAAGATGCCCTTCGCGGTCGAGCACGTGCTGGCCGCGCGCGTCGATCTGCCGCGCGACCGCTATCCCGATTCCAAGGCCAGCATCCGCTTCTTCGAGCAATTGCTGCCGCGGGTCCGGGCCGTGCCTGGCGTCGAGGCCGCGACCCTCTCCGATGGCCTGCCCGCGGCGGGCAACGGCTCGATCGGCGTGCAGATCGAGGGCACCTCGTATCCGCAGGCGAGCGACTACCCGCTGGCGCGCGAAGGCATCGTCACCGCCGGGTACTTCGAGACGTTCCAGACCACCGTGCTGAGCGGCCGGGAGTTCACGCCGGCCGATGTCGCCACCAGCCAGGCGGTCGCGATCGTCAATCAGTCGTTCGGCCGCACTCACTTTCCGGGTCTCGATCCGGTCGGCCACCGGATCAAACGGATCCGGCCCGCGACACAGGAGCCGTGGCTGACGATCGTCGGCGTCGTGCCCGATCTGATCATGGAAGGCATCGGCAACAACAACGCGAGCCCGGTGGGCTACTACATCCCGATCGCGCAGAGCGACGT
>JBDTSX010000520.1:0-3970 GCA_039930925.1 Acidobacteriota bacterium
GCGTGAAAGCGTCCTCAATAGCGTGGGGGCGCTGGTCGTCATTCTCCCTCTCCTGTACCTCGTGTTCCGGAGCAGTTGGCTCCTGGTCTGCGGGGCGCTGCCCTCGACGGCGTCGCTGCTCGTGACGCTCGGTCTGATGGGGCTCGGCGGCGCGACGTTGTCGGCCGCGGCGACCGGGGCGGCCGCGATGCTGTTCGGCCTGGGCATCGACGGCGTGGTGCTGGTCTACGTAGCGCACCGCCTCGCGCTCGCCGAGGGACTGTCCCCGGCAGAATCGATTGACTCTCTCGGGGGTCCTTCCGCCAGCATGTTCCTCGGCATGCTGACCACAGCCGCCACGTTCTACGGGCTCGTGTTCGTGGACTTCCCCAGCCTGCAGCAGCTCGGGCTGGTGATCGGCCACAGCATGGTGGCGTGCGGCGTGCTGACGCTTGTGCTGGTGCCGGCGCTCCTGCCAAGGCGGCCGTCGGCCGGTCCGATCAGGTCGTTGACCTGGCCATCGTTCGCCTCCTGGACGACGCGACATCGTCGAAGCGTCATGGCCGTCGCCGCCGTGGTCACGCTGCTGCTCGGTGCCGCGGCGTTCCGGCTGCGCGTGGACACGTCGCTCGAGCGGATGCGTTCCACGACGCCGGGCGCTCTGTACGAGGAGTCGGTCCGGACCCTGTTCGGGTTGCCGAGCGATGTCTATGTCTGGCTCCAGCAGGGACCGGAGCTCGAGCCGCTGCTCGAGGCGAACGAGGCCATGGCGGCCCGCGTGCGCAAGGAGGCGCCAGGGCTGACGCTCGACGCGGCATCCGCGCTCCTGCCCTCCGCCGCCGCCCAGCAGCGTTCAACCACCATCGTCCGCGAGCAGGTGCCAGCGGCACCAATCGTTCAGAGCGGCCTGGCTCACGCAGCATCGGAGGCAGGATTTCGACCGGGCACGCTGGATCCGTTTGTTCAGCGTTTGCCGGCGCTCCTGGATCCAGGTCAACGTCTCACCGTTGACGGGTATCGGCAGCACGGCCTGGGCGATTTGATTGGCCGGTTCGTGTCACGCGGCGATGGTGGCTGGGCGCTCGCAACCTACGCGTTTCCTGCCAACGCCGACGAAGCCGCCGCACTGGAGCGTCTGGCCGCCGCGAGCGGCCCTTCCGGACACCTGACAGGACTTGCGCTCGTCAACCGCGAGCTGGCGGCGAGCTTCGTCCCGCAGTTTCTCCGGGGCCTGACGATCGGTTCGCTGGTGGTCGTGGTCATGATTGGCCTGACCTTCCGGACCTGGCGTCTGTCGCTGCTGGCAATCGTCCCGACGGTGGCGGGGCTGATCTGGGCCGCGGGCCTCCTCGCGCTGGCGCGAATTCCGCTGGACCTGTTCGCGCTGTTCGCGGTCGTCACGTTCGTGGGCATCGGCATCGACTATGGCATCCACGTCGTGCATCGCTATCGCGATCACGGCGACGCCGAGGCCGCGGTGGCGCAGCTCGCGCCGGTGATTGTCGTTGCCGGATTGATCACGCTGGCCGGGTACGGCACGCTGGTGACCTCGAGTTATCCGCCGCTGCGATCGATTGGGTTGGTCTCCGTCGTCAGCGTGGTCACGCTGGTGGCTGCCTCGATCCTGCTCCTGCCGGCGCTGCTTCCGGGGCCGACGGCAGAGACCGCCAGCGGTCTCGTCGTGGACGACGCTCGATCATGATGATGCGCATGCGCGTGCACGCCCTGGTCCCCGCGTTCAACGAAGCGGCAACCATCGCGGAGGTCGTCAAACGCGTCTCCCCATACGTGACCCGGGTCTGGGTGAGCGACGACGGTTCCACCGACCAAACCGCCGAGATCGCCACGCTCGCGGGTGCGGAGATTGTCGTCAACCGCGGCGAGCGCGGGAAGGGGAGGGCGATTCGGGCCGGGCTGGCGCGCGTGCTCGAGGGGGACTGCACCCACGTCCTGCTGCTGGACGGAGATCTTCAGCATCTGCCCGAAGAGGCGCCGCTGCTAATTGCCGAGGCACAGCGGACCGGTGCGGAAGTGGTGCTTGGTGAGCGGCGTTTCGAGCGTAAGGCGATGCCGGCGTCGCGGTATCACGCGAACCGAATCGGCAGCCTCGCGCTGTCACGATTCCTTGGGCTCGCCATCCAGGATACGCAGTGCGGATTCCGGCTGTTCAGGACCGACGCGCTGCGAGACCTGCGGCTACGCGCCCGCGGCTATGACATCGAAACCGAAATGCTCGTAAAGCTCACACGGCGCGGAGGCCGGGTCGCCCGTGTGCCGATCACCGCCGTCTACGCCGGCCAGCGCAGCAAGCTGCGGCCGGTGCGCGACACGACCAAGACCTGTTTTCTCGCGGTGTACTACCGCTATCTGGAGCGGATCTGACCGTCGATTCCCGCGACCCCGCGCCGGTGCCGCGCCGCTGGACGATGCATGGGCTCAACAGCGGCGGCATTTTCGCCGCGACCTACCACGGCGTGCGGATTCTGCCGCGGCCGATCTGCTACGGCATCGGGCACGTCGCGTCCTGGATCTGCTGGCGGCTGATGGCCGCGACCAATGCCGCGCTCGCGGACAATCTCCGCGCGGTGTTTCCCGAAGAAACGGACAGCGTATTGCGTCGCCGCGCGCTCGACGTGTACCGCAGTTACACGCGTGACGCGGTTGATTTCCTCAAGGCGGTTCCGGCCGGCCAGGCCGAGGCCGCGCAGATGTTCGAGATTGCCCCGGAGCGGCTCGCCACGTTGCAGTCGCTCCATGCCGAGAAGCGAGGCATCATCCTGGTCACTGGCCACCACGGCAACTGGGAAGCCGGAGCGGTGATGATGACCCGTTTCCTGGGTCTTCCGCTCACCGTGGTCGCGATGAAGGAGGCGAGCCCGGAAGTGAACCGGATTCGTCAGCAGATCCGCGACCAGCTCGGAGTGGAGACCGTCGAGGTGCGGCAGTCGTTGGACACGCCGCTGCAGATCCGCCGCGCGCTCGCAGAGAACCGCTTCGTCGCGCTGCTGGTGGATCGGCACTACGGCCGCGATCGTGTCGCGGTCACGTTCTTCGGTCGTCAGGCGTGGTTTCTGCGCACGCCGATGGTGCTGGCAAATCTCACCGGGGCGCCGCTCGTGCCGTGTTTCATCCGCCGCGCCGGCCGCGGCCGGTTCTTCGCGTTACCCGGGCGTCCGGTGGACATCCGCACCGATCTGCCGCGCGACGCCGCGATCCAGGCCGCGGCGCAGGATATCGCCGATCAGCTCGCCGAGCAGATCCGCCTGCATCCGGAGTGCTGGTATCAGTTCTACCGGTACTGGGATGCGCAGCGCGACGACTACACCGGCCTGGACTGACGGCTGATGGATCCCGTTTCGCACCTCGCGTTCGGCCGTACGCTGGTCGCGCTCGACGCCAGGCGATCTCTGGGAGCCGGCGCGGTTGCGGCGTGCCTCGTCGGGTCGCTCGTACCAGACGTGGACGCGGTGTTTATGCCGGTCGGGTGGGACGTCTACCTGCGTCACCATCAGGGGGGCACGCACTCGCTGATCGGTGCGATCGCCGGCGCGGCGGTCGCGGCAGCCGCCGTACGGATGTTCGCGAGCGGCGGCCGGTATCGGCGCCTGTGTCTCTCGGCGTGCGCCGGCACGCTGGGGCATCTCCTCCTCGATGTCATCTCCGGCGCCGACATCCGCTTCCTCTGGCCGTTCGGACCGCGCGTCGCGCTGCCGCTCTTCGCCATGGCCGATCCCTGGTTGGGCGGCATTCTCGTGCTCGGCGTTGCCGCGCTCGCCTCGCGCGGACAGCGCCGCGGCCGGACGGCCGCCGCCATCCTGCTTGCGGTGATGATGCTGTCGGCAGTGAAGTGGACCTTGCTGTCGAGACTGGAGGCGGCAGATGATCGACTGGCCCGCGGCGCGCTGTTCACGCGCGCGGAGACCGAGTGGGGATCGCTCACACGATGGATCGTCTACGACGCGGACGCGGGCCACGTCGAGAGCCGCCGTGT
>JBDTSX010000521.1:0-3967 GCA_039930925.1 Acidobacteriota bacterium
CCCCGCGCCGATCGCTACAAGGCGAAGAACTTCATCGACACGTTCGTCTACCGCACCGGCGATCAGATCGGAGCGTGGGGCTACACGCTGCTGTTGACGCTCGGGTTCAGCATGACCGGGATGTCGGCGGTGGGAGTGGGACTGGCGATCGTGGCGATTGGCGTGGCGGTGTGGCTCGGACGCCGGCAGCAGCTGCTGGAGAGGACGAGCCCGTTCGCTCGCGCTAATGGCCCGTTCGCTCCGCCCTTGTAGTGCTGAAGGTCCGGCGGAAGGCCGACTCTACGTCGGGTCAGGCCCGCTTCGCCTTCCAGGCGGTCAGGAGCGCGCTTTCACGACTGGCCGCGAGCCCGGCGCCGGCCGGCGAGGAGGTCCGCGGAATCGCCTGATCGGCGGCTGGACGGGTCTTGTGCCACGCGAGCGTCGCCGCCGCGGTGTCGGCGAGCGGGCGGAACGTCAGCCCTTTTCCGACTGCCCGTGCGTTGCCGATCCGGCTCCAGCCTTCGTTCCCCTCGCGCGCCGCGACCCAGACCGGCAACTGGCTCCAGCCGGCGATCTTCTGCTCGTCCAGGAAGTCCGACGACACCCACGTGAACTTGACATCGAGGTCTCCGGGCATCGCCGCGCGGATCCCCCCCACCATCTCTCCCATCGTCAACGGCGAGCGCGGGCCGGTCGCGTTGTAGATCCCGGTGACGTGCTGCTCGGCGAGGCGAATCACCCATTCGGCGAGATCGCGGGCGTCGATGAACTGCACGGGATCCCGGCCGTCGCCCGGCGCGAGCACGTCGCCGCCCCGCGCGATCCGCACCGGCCAGTAGGTGAAGCGATTCGAGGGATCACCGGGCCCCACGATCAGGCCGGGACGGATGATCGTCGTCTTGCCCGGGAACCACTTCTCGGCTTCCTGTTCGCTGAGCGCCTTGAGCGGTCCGTAGAGGTTGGGGCCGTTGACCTCTTCCAGCGTCAGCGTGAAGGGATCCCTGGCGTCGGTGTATTTCGCGAGAGGCGAGGACTCGTCCATGCCGGCCTTGGGGAAGTCGGCGTAGGTCGAGATCGTCGAGATGAAGATGTAGTGATTCGCCCGGCCCTGCAGGATGCTCGCGGCGTCCCGGACCCAGCGCGGGTTCGTTGTCGGAATGTCGATGACGACGTCCCACGCCGCCGTGCCCTTGAGCGCGGCCACGCCGCCGGGGGCATTGCGGTCGCCGGTGAGGTGCGCGACGGACGCGGGAATGTCGGCCTGCCGCTGACCGCGGTTGAACACGGTGACCTGGTGCCCACGCGACACCGCGTAGTTGACCTGGTGCGGCCCGGTGAAGCCGGTGCCGCCCAGGATCAGGATCTTGAGCGGTGCTGGAGCCTTCTGGCCGCCTTGCACTGCGGCTGCTGTTTTACCGCCGAGCGCGAGCGCCGCGGTTGCGGCGGTCGCCGCCTTGACGAAGTCCCGTCTCGATGCCGCCATGGACGCCTTTCTGCTGCCAGCCCGTGCCTGGTCCCGTGCTCGACGCGACTATGCCTGCTGGGCCGTTGCGCCCCCGGTCAGCTCCGTCGCGCCGGCTTCGTCGGAGCGCCTATGCTGCCACAACTTCCCCGCGGCCGCGCAACGCCGCTATACCGATCAGTGACCGTCACACACGCGATTCCACTCGCGTCGCGTATCGGTCGTTCATCCCTCGCGCATCCTGCGGCCTGCCGCGGTGTTACGCTGACCTCCGTCGCGAGCGGATCCGGCAGGACGGTACCGCATCGGTCCCGGCGATACGTCGGATCGCTTCACCTACTGGCCGATCCGGATCGCGCGCGGCGGAGAGGTGCTCGTGCCTGGACGGAAGACCGATCTCGTCCAGTACATCGATGTCCGCGATCTGGCGGAGTGGATGATCAGGCTGGTCGAGGTTTCCTCCAACGGCGTCGGCAGGTGAGCGAGTTTTCAGGCGTGGAAGTCCGGTCAGACGCGCAATGGCTGTGGTCATGTCATGACCCGAGGCAGCATATATTGGCCAATCACGGCGTTTGCCGAGAGCGCTACTCCACGGCCAACGCCTCGAGCTGAAGCTGGCTCCCCCCGGCGACTACCGCGCGCCGTCCAGCCCGGTCAGCTTGAGGCTGAGCGTTCGGAGCCTGGCGCGCGCGGTGTCGTCGTAGGCCTGCGCGTTGGCCCGCGCCAGCTTGAGACCGTTGAAGTACTGGCCGGTCGCGATCTCGGCGCCCGTGATCTGGTACATCACCGCGTCCGCACCTTCGTCCACCGTCGTCCGTGCCGGCAGGCCCGACCCGCGCACCATCGTCGTGTCCATCATCGTCGCCGGGTGAAGAGCCGTGACCGTGACCTTCTTGTCCTTCAGCTCGGCGGCCAGGTCCATCGTGAAAAGGATCTGCGCCAGCTTGCTCTGCCCGTAACCTTGGGCCGCCCGTCCCGGTCGCTCGAGCATCACGTCGTCGAAATCGATCGGTGACTGGGAGCCGGACGCGACGTTGACGATTCGCGCCGGGGCGCTCGCCACGAGCCTGGGCAACAGCAGTCGCGTGAGCAGAAATCCAGAGAGGTAGTTGACGGCAAAATGCAGCTCGTACCCGTCCTGGCTCACCTGACGGTCCTGGATCCAGATCCCGGCGTTGTTGACCAGGACGTCGAGCCGGTCGTAGTCGTGCAGGACGGCCTGCGCGAGCCTGCGGACCTCGTCGAGCGATGCCAGATCGGCCGCGTAGAATCGCGCGCTGCCCTTGCCTTCCCGGGCGATCTCCTCGACCAGCGCCTTGCCTCGCTCCTGGTTGCGTCCATGCACGATGACGGTGGCGCCGCGGCGGGCGACGCGCCGCGCCACTTCGCGGCCGAGGCCGTCAGTCGAGCCGGTGATCATGACGACCCGGCCCTTCATCGAGGTGTCGTCGGATTGCGCCGCCGTCGGCGGCGCGCCGGCCGCGGCGCCGAGGACGATGAGCGCCGCTGCCGCGAGGATGTGCCGCATTGAGATCCCTCCCTTTATCACGCGGTCGATTCTAGCCTCGGTTCAGCCGGGTTGACAGCACCGTTCCGGCGGACGCCATAATGTCGACGCTCAGGCGAGAATGCGTCGAGGCCGTGGTGTCACCGGCGACGGCTCTGGCCTCATTCGAGGTGTGTCATGTCCCGCAGCCAGAAAGGCTCGCGCCGAGATTTTCTCCGAACCACGGCGGCGTCATTCGCAACGGCCTCGCTCGGTGCGACCGTCGCCGGCGCAGGTGCGCAAGGCACCGAGCCGCCAGCCCGGAAGTTCGGGTATGCCATTGTGGGTATCGGCAGCCTCGCCCTCACCGACATCCTGCCGGCGTTTGCCCAGACCAGGCGATCCCGCGTCACCGGGCTCGTGAGCGGCGACATCGCCAAGGCCCGCGCGACCGCGGCGCAGTACGGCGTCCCGGAACGCGGCCTGTACTCGTACGACACGTTCGATCGCATCGCGGAGAACCCCGAGATCGATGCCGTCTACATCGTGCTGCCCAATAACTTGCACGCCGAGTACACGATTCGCGGGCACCACGCGGGCAAGCACGTCCTGGTCGAGAAGCCGATGGCCCACTCGGTCAAGGACTGCGAGGCGATGATCGCGGCCGGCAAGCAGGCCAACCGTCATCTCGTCGTCGGCAACCGGCTGCGCTACGAGCCGTTCACGCAGGCGATGATCCGCATGGCGCGCGAACGCGAGTTCGGTACGGCCAAGGTGATTCTCTGCGAGTCGGGGTTCAACATCGGGAACCCCGAGCAGTGGCGACTCACCAAGGCGACGGCCGGCGGCGGGTCGATGATGGACGTCGGGATCTACTCCGTGAACGCCGCGCGCTACCTCTCGGGGGAGGAACCGGCGGAGGTCTTCGGCATGGAATACACCACCCCCGGTGATCCGCGGTTCAAGGAAGTCGAGGAAACGATCAACTTCCAGATGCGATTTCCGAGTGGCGTGCTGGCCAATTGCGTGTCGAGCTACGC
>JBDTSX010000522.1:0-3914 GCA_039930925.1 Acidobacteriota bacterium
AACGGCCATCCTGCGGCACCCGCTTCTCGGCGATGTCGAGCTCGGCCATGACCTTCACGCGCGAGATGATCGTGCTGTGAAACCGCTTGTCGATCGGCCGCATCGCCGGCTGCAGGACGCCGTCGATCCGGTACTTCACGTGGACCGCATCTTCCTGCGTCTCGATGTGGATGTCGCTCGCCCGCCGCTGGATGGCGCTGTAGAGGGTCGTGTCGACCAGCCGGATGACCGGGCTCGAGTCGGCGCTGAGCTTATCCACCGTCAGCGCATCATCGCCGTCGTCGTCGCGCAGAATCTGGAGCTGGAAACTCTCGGTCGCGTCTTCCAGGACGCGCTGCGAGCTCTCGCTCTTCTTGAGAATGTTCTGGATCGCCGACGGCGTGCCGACGGTGACCTTGATCGGCGTCGCGAGCAGCACCGCCAGCTCGTCGATCATCGGGAGGTCGGTCGGATCCGAGACGACGATCACCAGCGCATTGCCTTCGCGGTGATACGGCACGAAGTCGTACCGGAGCATCAGGTCCGCCGGAATCGCCCGGAACAGATCGTGGTCGATGCTGAAGGTCGAGAGGTCGACGAACTCGAGCCGGTACCGCTCCGCCAGGCGGCGGGCGTGCGCCACCTCGACCGCATGCTCGAGAAGGTTCGGCTCCGCGCCCCCGGCATAGAGCTCCGCTTCGAGCGCAGGCGCGGCCGCCGGCGTCGCGGTGGCTGCTGCTGATTTACCGTTCCCGTTCACGTGTACTCCAAGGTTCAGAGCCCGCTGGGGTTGGACACGAACCGCCGTAACCTAGAACCTGCACTCGGAAAACCCAAAACCCTAAAACCCTAAAACCTAAAACCTCTTCTACGACACCACCGACGACAGATTGAACAGCGGCATATACAGCGCCAGCAGCAGGCTCGCGATGATGATGCCCATGATCACGAGCAGCGCCGGCTCGACCATCGTCACGAACCGCCCGAGGCTGGTTTCAATCTCCTCGTCGTAGAAGTCCGACAGGCTGTTGAGCATTTCCTGGAGGGCGCCGGTCGATTCGCCGACTTCGACCATCTTGATCGCCACGTCGGGAAAGGCCCCGCTCTGCCCCATGGAGTTCGCGAACGAACGCCCTTCCCGGACCTGCTGCGCGGCATTGCGGAGCTCGTGCGCCATGTGCTGGTTTCCGATCGAGCGCGCCGACACGTCGATCGCGTTGACCAGCGGGATGCCGCCGCCGAGGAGCGTCGCCAGCGTGCGGGCGGCCTGCGAGGTCGAGAACTTCTGCGCGATCGGGCCCAGGGCGGGAATGTGGAGCGTCCAGCGGTCGAACCGGCGCCGATTCCCCGGCTGCCGGAGCCACGCCCAGAATCCGGCGATGGCCGCGAGGACCGCAAACACGATCAGCGCGAGATATGTTCCAGCGAACTGGGAAAACGCCACGATGATGCGGGTGGACAGCGGCAGGTCGCGGCCGAACTGGCTGTAGAACTCGCCGAACTGCGGCACGACCCGCAGCACGATGATGGCGACCACCACGCAGGAGAGCGCCAGCAGGATCGTCGGATACAGCAGCGCTGACAGCGTCTTCCGCTTCACCCCGTTGACCACCTTCACGTACGCCACGTAGCGGCGAATCACCTGCTCCAGGCTGCCGCTCTTCTCGCCGGCGAGGAGCGACGCCGTGTAGATGCCGGGAAAGAGCGTCCCCTGCGCCTCGAACGCCTCCGAGAGCGAGCTGCCGCCCCGCACCCGATCGTAGATGTCATCGAGGACGGTCTTCAGGAGGGGGTTGACCACCCGCTGCCGGAGAATGTCGAGCGACTGCACGAGCGGCATGCCGGCTTTGAGGAGCGTGGCCAGTTCCTGGTTGAACACCAGGAACTCCCGAGTGGAGATCTTGGCGCGCTTCGGCAAGCGAAGCGACCCCAACGACATCCGGCCGGCGCCCTGGATCGCCAGGACATACAGCCCTTTGTCCTCGAAATCGCGCCGCAGGCGTGCCTCGTTATCGGCGACGTAGACGCCTTCGACGATCTCCCCTCCGGGGGTGCCGAGCCTGCAACGAAATTCCATGCGGTTACTGGATCCGGCCGGTGATTTCGGCGCAAGATCTTGTCTCTGAGGACATTATCGGCCGTTCAATCAGCAAATTATATAACAGCCGCGTTCCAGGAATCCGGATGGAACGCAGGTACTTAGACAGTTCAGAAGGCGTGACGGCTGGAGAATTTGTGGGTGGGGCGTGTCGATTTTCGGCCCGTCGAGTCCGAACCCCATCGGTTCGGAGACCGAGACGGCCCGCGGTTCGGGACCGGAGCTAGTTGATGCCGGCCAGCGCCAGGATGCGGCTGACGTAGTTTTGCGTTTCGCGATAGGGGGGGACCGCGCCGTTGAACTTCTTCACCGCCCCCTCCCCCGCGTTGTAGGCCGCGAGGGCCACCCGGACGCCGAAACGGTCGATCAGCGACTTGAGGTGCTTGATGCCCGCTTCGATGTTCGCCTTGGGATCGAACGGATTGCGGACCTTGTATTCTCTCGCCGTCGAGGGCATCAGCTGCATCAGGCCCATCGCCCCCCGAGGCGACTTGGCGCTCGGGCGGTAGCCCGACTCGACCTGGATCAAGGCGCTCACGAGCATCGGATCGACGCCGTGCGCTTCCGACATGCTCGAGATGATCTCGGCATACGGCGTCCCGTCCAGGGCGGCGCGCGCGTCCTGATCGGCGGCGGCAACCGGCTCGGCGCCGAGGGGCGCCACTGGTGCCGGCTCCGGGTATGCGACTTCGTCCGCCTCGATCCTGGCGATCAGGGACGCGTCGCAAATCACCCGCCCACCGCTGCGCAGCATCAGGATCATCGTCTCGCCATCCGCCTGATGGCTCTTGACCGATAGCGTGCGCCCCGACGTCAGGAACACCAGCTCCGCCGACGCCGGCACCGCGGCCCCGAACAGAGCGAGCGTTGCCACGGCAAAAACGATCGGAAGTCTTGAATGCATGAGAGGCGAGCATCCTACCATCGGGAGTGGGGTGTGTCCAGAATTAATACAGCCGAGGTTCTCGAGGGGTCCGAGGCATCCCGACGGTCTAACAGCGGAGGCGGGTGGTGACCAGGACTCGGAGTTCTGGCGCCGACGGATCCAGGATTCCAGGATCCCGGACCTCGGCAATCGCAGCTCACGCGACGCTATTTGGGGTCCACGAAGGCGTGAAACACGCGGATGCCGAGCTCGCGCGTGTCACCGGCGCCAGGCGTGAAGGTGCGATCCACGTCGAGGACGATTTCGGTCATGTCGCCGGTACCGAGTTGTGCCGCGGAGATCGGGAACGTCAGAAGCTTCCTCGCCCGGCTGTCGGCGGCGAACGTGGCGATCTGCGTGTTTCCCACCCGAATCGTGACCTGCTGGGGGGGCGTGAAGAGATCGGGCCTCGCGTCGGAGTCCAGATAGAACGTCACGTCCTTCTTTGGGTTCTTGAGCGAGATCGTCGCGGTCTTACGGGTCCACTGCCACTCGGACGTGGCGTTGTCGCCGGCAATCTCCGTCGGATGCCAGCCATCCTTATAGATCAGGAAGATGTTTTCCGACTGCGGCAGGAGCTGGAACTTGCTGACGACGTACTCTTTGCGCGAAGCGGCGGTCGCGTTCAGGGTGAGCCGGTTGCCGGATGCACGCTCGTAGATGCCGAGCCGGATCGCCGCCTCCCCGATATACGGGAAGTTGGGCACGAAGACCGTTCGTGTGTACTCGATTGTCTGGCCGGGCTTCCATTCAGCGGGGGGCGGCGTCGGCAGATGATCGTCGGTCCACAGCTGCTCGCCGGTCGGATCCAGCACGTGGACGAATACCCACCAATCCCCCGCCGGCACCTTCGCGTCCGGCGCCACGACGAACTTGTAGGTCAGCTTGACCGGGCTGCCGATCGGCACCTTG
>JBDTSX010000523.1:0-3909 GCA_039930925.1 Acidobacteriota bacterium
GCAATCATTTCGGCGGCCGTGTTCGCGCTGCTGCTGCTGATGCTCGTCTCAGTCGATGAGCGCGTGCGGGAACGTGTCACGCAGATCGTCTCGCGGGGAGATGGCCTGTCGTCGGTCGGCGACCGGACGAAGGATCTCGGCGGCGTCCTGGTCTCCGCGCTCAGACATCAGAGCATCGAGAACGCACCGCTGCTCGTCTTCGCGACGGTCGGGGCGGTGCTGGTGGTGTTTATGCTAAAGGTGTAGGACACAGTTTTAGGTTTTAGGTTTTTAGGTTTTAGGTCGGGTTTTAGGCTTAGGTTCGGGTTCACGTTCGGGTTCACGTTCACGTTCGGGTTCACGTTCACGTTCGGGTTCGGGTTCACGTTCGGTTCGGTCACGGTCAGCTCGAGTTCGCGTTCAGCCGGGTTCGGTTTTGAGATCGATCTCGGGGCGCGGCGCCATCCGATTCGGCAACGAAAGAAGCATCACGTGGCACTGGTACTCGCACTCGAGCCGGACCTCCGGCAGGCCGCCCTCTTGAAACGCGTCATCACTGAGCGTGTTCAGGCGGAAGTGGTGGTCGTCGACTCGCGCGATGCGGCGGTGGAGGCGCTGGGGGCCCGGGTGCCGGACGTGATTCTGCTGACGGCGCTGCTGTCGCCGCGTGACGAGGACGAGCTGATCGCGCATCTGCGCACGCTGCCGGGCGCGGATCATGTCCAGACCCACACCATCCCCCAACTTGCCTCGGCGCAGGCGGTGGCCGAGCCGGCGCAGCCGGGAGGACTCCTGAAGCGGTTTCGCAAGAAGAAGGCGGCGCCGCCGCTGGCCGGGTTCGATCCGGTGGCATTCGCCGACGAGGTCCGGGAGTTCGTCGCGCGTGCGGAAGAATTGAAGGGGCACACCGCCCCGGGGCTGGTGTCGCGCGCAACCGCGCCGCCGCCGCTCGTCGGCATCGAGCGGTCGGACGATGTGGTTGCGGATACGGCCGCGGCGGGCTCGGCGTGGTCGTCGCCGTTCGAGTGGAAGCGAGCCGATCCGGCGGCCCCGGTTGACGTGCCGGCGGCGCGGCCGGCGGCCGAGACGCCGCGGCGATCGCTGATTTCGTCGATGCCGATCGCCGTCATGGCGGAAGCGGCAGAACAACGGCACGAGCAGGAGGCGCGCAGCGCGGCAGCCACCAGCGCGCTCGACGCGGCGCTGAACGTCGGCGCGGCGATTCGTTCCACCGATGCGGCCGGCCACGATTCGGATGCGACAGCCGATCAGGAACACGATCGCCGCTGGCGAGAGGCCGACAGCACCGAGCGCGAGCAGCAGCGGATCGCCGCGGAAGCCGAGTGGCTGCGGCTCGTCGAGCGCGAAGCGGCGGAGCGCGAAGCCCTGCGTCTCCAGGCCGAGGCCGCCGAGAAGGAACGCCGCAGCGCCGCTGAAACCGCCCTTCGCCTGCAGCGCGAAGCAGACGAAGAGCGCGAGCGTGTACGTGTGGCCGCCGCCGCGGCAGAACGGGAGCGACTGCGTCTCGAATCGGAAGCCGCTGAGCGCGAGCGTGAACGGGCACGGGTCGAAGCGGAAGCCGCGGAACGGGAGCGCGTGCGCGCCGCCGCCGAGCTCGCGGAAAAGGAACGGCTGCGCCTCGCCGCCGAAGCGGCCGAACGTGAACGGCTCCGTCTCGTCGCCGAGGCGGCGGAACGGGAACGGGTGCGGCTCGAGTTGGAAGCCGCCGTCGAGCGCGAGCGGCTGCGCGTCGCCGCCGAACTCGCGGAAAAGGAACGGCTGCGCGCTGCCGCCGAGGTGGCCGAACGCGAACGGGTGCGTCTCGCGGCAGAAGCCGCGGAACGCGAACGAGTGCGCCTCGCGGCAGAAGCCGCGAAGAAGGAGCAGGCGCGACTCGCAGCAGAAGCCGCGGAGGAGCGCGAGCGTCTGCGACTCGCGGCCGAAGCGGCCAAGAAGGAGCGGGCGCGAGTCGAGGCGGAAGCCGCGGCCGAACGGAAACGTCTTCAGCTCGCCGCCGACGCGGCCAGGAAGGAAACCGCACGCCTCGCCGCCGAAGCCGCCGCCGCCGAACGGGAGCGCGTGCGCCTTGCCGCCGAAGCCGCCAGGAAGGAACAGTCGAGACTCGAGGCCGAAGCCGCCGCGGAACGCAAACGCCTCCAGCTTGCCGCCGAAGCGGCCCGGAAGGAACAGGCACGGCTCGCGGCCGAGGGCGCGGCCGAGCGCGAGCGCTTCCGGGTCGCCGCGCAGGCTTCCACGAATGGGCAGGCGCGGCTCGAAGCCGAAGCCGCCCGGCGCGAACAGATCCGACTCGAGGACGAGGCCGCCACCGATCGAGAGACCCGCCGCCTCACCTCAGAGGCCGCGGCACGCGAGCGGCGGCAGCACTCGAATGCTGTCGATCCAATGGCCGACGACGAGCGGGAAGACCTGAGTGGACCGGCAGGGCATCGCGACCACGACGGCGATGCCTTCGCGGATTTCCGGATCGGCGCCGACGCGCGCCGCGCGCCGCTCCTCAGCTTGCCGCTCGCATTCTGGACGTCGAGCAAAGCGCCGGCGAAGCCGGCACAATCCGCCGCCGGAGGGGACCCGCTACGGGATCTGATCGCCGGGCTCTCGCTCGCGCTCGTCGCCGGCGTCCGCTACGGCAGCGGCTGCCGGATCCGCCGCGTGCGCGTGCCCGCGGCGGATCCGCCGCGGATGCGAGGCGCTCGCCCGCTGATCGTGTCCAGGCGCCTGCTCGACGAAACCCGCGCCCGCGAGACCAGCGCGGAGTAAAGGGCTTAGGGCAGAAGGCTCATAGCACAGGGGCTTGGGTCCCTTTGTGGCTTCCGCCTTCAAGGCGGAAGATCACTTCGCAATTTCTGCCTATTGAGCCCGCCACAGCGCGCGCAGAGATTGCCACCACGTCCGACGCGTCATCGACTCGCGGGCGGCCCGCCAGACCCGCGGCCGGCGCGAAAGATGCTCACACGATTGCACTTGCGCGCTACCCCGCGGCCTCTCGCCGCCTGACCTGCAACGCGGCATCGCCGTTGCCTCTTTCCTCGCGTGCGATCAATCGCGGCAGAGCGATGGCGTCCCGGTGAGCGCGTGCGCGTGCGGGGCGACATCTGGACCATCGCCGAACGAAGCCCGTTCGCGAACTGTGAGGCACTCCGGCTGCTCGGGACCGGCGCGGCCAACGCCGGGACGAGCCGTACCATCCTGACGCCGTTCGATCGGCCCGTCGCCTTGGAGCGCCCGACTTCGATCCACGTCATGCGCCCGCTGCGGTGGTTGCGGGGACTGCGCCGAATGGCAATCAGCGCGCACCCGTTTGGCAGCCTCCGCGCGGCAGCGTGTTGCACGCTCGATCTGCTGCCCTATCAGCTGGAGCCCGCGCTGGCGATCGTCCGGCATGGCGCGACCCGCGTGATGATTGCGGACGCCGTCGGACTGGGCAAGACGGTCGAGGCGGGCCTGGTGCTCAACGAGCTGGCCTCGCGGCGTGAGTCGTTCCGGGCCCTGATCGTCGCGCCGGCCGGACTTCGCGAGCAGTGGTCGCAGGAGCTCACGGACCGGTTCGGGCTGACCTCGACCGTCGCCGGCGCGGCGTGGCTGGCGCGGATCGGCCGCGAGCTGCCCGCCGACGTGAACCCGTGGGTGCTGCCCGGCATCTATGTCTCGTCATTCGATTTCGTGAAGCGCCCCGAGGTGCTCGGCCCGCTCGAGGAAACGCTCTGGGACGTGGTGGTCGTGGACGAAGCGCATGCGGCGGCGCTCGGCACCGCCCGGCGCGCGGCGGTGCACGCCGTGGCGCGGCGCGCCCGGCACGTGGTGCTGCTGACGGCGACGCCGCATACGGGAGACGAGGCCCAGTTCCGCGCCCTCTGCGGCATTGGCGCGGGGGAGGCGCCGACGCCGTTCGATCGACGACCTGGCGCGCGT
>JBDTSX010000524.1:0-3895 GCA_039930925.1 Acidobacteriota bacterium
CGCTGCAGTGGAAGCTGTCGGCGAGCCACGCAGCGGCTGAGGCGGCCGGGGCGGTCACGCTGCGCGGCTGGAACTCGGGCGTCCCCCAGGCCGCGGGCATGTGGTTCCAGGTCGAACTGCCCCAGCCGGCGACGGTCACGGAACTGCAGTTCAACTCGGCCTCGGCCAACGGCGGGGGTGGGCGCGGCGGGCGCGGAGCCCTGCCGGCCGGTGCGCCGGGAGCCCCAGGGGCCGGAGCACCGGGAACGGCGGCCGCTGCACCAGGTGCGGCCGGCATGGCGGCGCCAGGCGCTGCGCCAGCCAGCCAACCGGCGACGCCCGGCGGCGCACCAGCAGGTGGTCAACCGGCAGCGCCCGGGGTCGCACCGGCCGGTCAACCCGGCCAGGGCGCGGCGCGTGGCGGCCGCGGCGGATTCGGCGGGCCGGCTGCGCCTCCCATTGTCGGCTACCCGCGCGGGTATTCGGTCCAGACGTCCCTTGATGGCACGACCTGGAGCAAGCCGGTTGCGGAGGGAAAAGGGGACGGCGCGCGGACGATCATCGCGTTTGCGCCGACCCGCGCCAGGTTCCTGCGCATCACGCAGACGGACACGGTGGAAGACGCGCCGAACTGGTCCGTGAACAACCTGCGGATCTACGAGGCGCCGCCGGCGAGCGCCAGCAAGTAGGTACGTCCGGCCTGTCACCCGACTGTGGTCCACGCCCGAGTCCTGGCCGACTGCTGCACCGCCTCGAGGACCGGCTGCACCGCCAGCGCATCGGAGAAATCGGGATGGAACCCCTGCCTGCGCGAGAGGCAGCCGAGGAACTCCGCCAGCGCGGCGATCAAGGTGTGCTCGTAGCCGATGATGTGGCCCGGCTTCCAGAAATTCGGGAAGATCGGATGCTGCATGTCGGTGACGAGCAAGTCCCGCGGGCCCTGCTCGATCGACGGGTTCGAGGCGTCCAGGCCTGGCAGTAGGCGTTCGAATGCGCCTTGCCCATGAATCCCTGGCCGAGGAGAGCGACGCGAAGCTCCGGTTTCATCGCCTCTCCATGAACCTGTCTCCCTGGTCTTCGACAGCGGGGTCCGGCTGAAGCCGGACGCCACCGAACCCGTGAGCCCTCGAAGCCGGACCCTACGCTACGCGCGAGTCCCGGTCGCGGCGCCTTCGCGGCGATAGGCGCGGGCGAGCAGCGTCACGGGATGCACCACCTCCACCGACGCGCCCGCAGCCGCCAGACCGCGGGCGATCTGCAGGTGACATCCGAGGTTCGCGGTGGCCAGGATCCGGGCGCCGGTCCCGAGCACGTGCGCGGTCTTTCGCGCGAGCAGCAGGTCGGCTTGCTCCGGCTGGGTGATCGCATAGACGCCGGCGCTACCGCAGCACCAGCTCGATTCGGGCAATTCGACGAGCGACACGCCTGGGAGCAGCCGCAGCAGCGCACGCGGCTGCCGCGAGATCTTTTGTCCGTGCACCAGGTGGCAGGACTCGTGGTAGGTCACGGTCACGGGCGCATCGAACGGCGGCGCTTCGGGTGCGCGGCAGTTCACCTCGGTCAGCCATTCATGCACGTCGCGCAGCTTCAGGTCCCACGCCTCCGCGCGGGCGCGATAGGACGGGTCGTCGTGCAGCAGCGGTCCATACCGGCGCAGGTGTGAACCGCATCCGCCGGCGTTGCTGATGATCGCGTCGTAGCGATCCGGCGGAAACAGGTCGATCATCCGGCGGGCCAGCGTCCGCGATCCCTCCAGGTCGCCGTTGTGCGCGTGCAGCGACCCGCAGCACGGCTGCACCGGCGGCGTGTCCACGACGCAGCCATTGGCCAGCAGGACGTCGGCCGTGTCCCGATTGACGTCGGCGAAGACGAGATCCTGGATGCACCCGGTGAGGAGCGCGACGCGGTAGCGCGGCGCTCCCCGCGGCGCCTGGCGGGCGGGGATCAGCGCGTTCGAGAACGCGGATCCGATGCGCGGGGTCTGCGGCTCGAGCCGGCGGAGATCGGACGGGAGCAGCCGCAGCAGTCCGAGCCGCCGCACCAGCGTCTCGACACCCGATCGTTGATAGACGCGCAGCAGCCGCCCCGTCGCGCGAAAGGCACGCGGGTGCATGAAGAGGAATCCGAGCGTCAGCGCCCGCCAGAACCGGCGCATCACGCCCGGATGCGCACCGGCGATCTCGATGTCGCTCCGGGCGGTCTCGAACAGCTCCGCGTAGTTGACTCCCGCAGGGCACGCCGTCTGGCACGCCAGGCAGCCCAGGCAGTAACTCATCTCGTCGGCGAAGCTGGGGGTGACCTCGAGATCGCCGTCGGCGACCGCGCGCATCAGGGCGATCCGGCCGCGCGGGCTGTTCCGCTCGTGCTTGGTGGTGTCGTAGGTGGGGCACGTCGGCAGGCACATGCCGCAGTGCATGCACTGCTGCAGGACCGAGTAGTCGATCGTCCGGAGCGTGGCGCTGGCCATCGATCAGTCGAAAATCTTCCCGGGGTTCAGCAGGCCCGCCGGATCCAGCGCGCGCTTGACCTGCTTCATCACCTCGAAGCTGTCGTCCCCCATCTGCTGGCGGAGCCAGGCCTTCTTGGCCAGGCCGACGCCGTGCTCTCCGGTGATGGTGCCGCCGAGGGCGAGCGTCTTCTTCGCAATCAGGTCGAGCGCGTGGTGCACGCGCGCCATCTCGTCGGCGTCGCGCTCGTCGGTGAGGAACGTGGGATGGAGATTGCCGTCGCCCATGTGCCCGAACGTGCCGATCTGCAGCCTCGCGGCGCGCGCCGTCTCGGCGATGAAGCCGACCATCTCAGCCAGCTCGCTGCGGGGGACCGTGAAATCCTCGAGGATGGTCGTCGGCCGGCGGCGGGCCAGCGCCGAGAACGCATTCCGCCGCGCCGAGGCCAGCGCCAGCGCCTCGGCCGCGTCGCGGGCCAGCCGCACGTCCCGCGCCCCGTGCTCGCGCGCGATCGCGGCCATCCGGGCGGCTTCGTCGGCGACCGCCGCGGGATGTCCGTCGGTTTCCATCAGCAGGACCGCCGCGCAGTCGGTGGGCAGCCCCACCTGCGCGAAATCCTCGACGCAGGTCGCGGTCATCTGGTCGAGGAACTCGAGGGTGCAGGGAATGATCCGCGCGGCAATAATCGCCGACACGGTTTCCGCCGCGTCCTCGATCCGCTCGTAGAGCGCCAGCATCGTCTGCCGCGCCTCGGGCCGCGGCACGAGCTTGAGCAGGACCTCGGTGATGATGCCGAGCGTCCCCTCGGAGCCGATGAAGAGATCCTTCATCGAATAGCCGGCGACGTCCTTGACGCAGCCGCTGCCGAACCGCGTGATCCGCCCGTCCGGCATCACCACTTCGAGCGCCATCACGTAATCGCGCGTGACGCCGTACTTCAATCCGCGCAGGCCCCCGGAATTCTCGGCGACGTTCCCGCCGATGGTACTGATCCGCATCGAGCCCGGATCCGGCGGATAGAACAGCCCGTGCCGCGCCGCCGCCTCGTCGATCGCCATGGTGACCGCTCCGGGCTGCGCCCGCAGCGTCAGGTTGCGCGCGTCAACCGCCAGGATCTCGTGCATGCGCGCGAGGCACAGCACCAGGCTGCCGGCACTCGGCACGCTGCCGCCGCTCAACCCGGTCCCCGACCCGCGGGTCACGATCGGCAGCGATCGCGACACGGCCAGCCGCACGCATCGCGCCACCTCGTCGGCGGTGCGCGGAAAGATCACCGCCTCCGGCAGCTGCCGCAGCGCGGCGGTGCCGTCGAAGCTGTACGGAATGACATCTTCCGGCGCCGTCAGGACCGAGCCGGGGCCGAGAATCTCGGTCAGGCCGTCGGCGATGGATTGGGTGAGGGACATTGGGGGATGGCTTTGGGCTTTGGGCTTTGGGCTTTGGGCTTTGGGCTTTGGGCTTTGGGCTTT
>JBDTSX010000525.1:0-3894 GCA_039930925.1 Acidobacteriota bacterium
ATCCGAGCGCCGAGTCGAGCAGCGCCGCGGCAAAGCCGCCGTGGGCCACGCCGGTGCCGTTGTAGAAACGCTCCTCCGCGACGGCGGTGAAGACCGCGCGTCCGAGGTCCACCTCCGTCATCCGCAGGCCGAGCAACTCCAGCATCGGCGGATGCGGAAGCTCCCCGCTGACAAGCTTCTGGAAGAATTCGAGACCGCTGAGGTCCGGACGGAGATTTGCTGGATGTCATGGGATGCTGCTGACAGTGCCGACCTGAACCCGAACCGATCGCGAACTGAACTCAAACCGAACGCGAACCCGAACTGAACGCGAACCCGAACTGAACCCGAACTCAAAACTGAATCCGAACTCCAACTGAACCCGAACACAAACCTAAAACCTGACCTATGACCTTAAAACGTATAACCTAAAACCGGTTCCCACCATGCCCCCGCCAGCCCGCCATCTCTCGATGCTCCGGTCCTACACCCCGGCCGACGTGCTCACGATCGGCAACGCGGCGTGCGGCACGATCGCCATCTTCCTGTGCCTCGACTACATCGCGGCGGACAACCGCCGCTATCTCTGGGCCGCGTTTCTCCTGCTGCCGCTGGCGCTGCTCTTCGACGTCCTCGACGGCTACGTCGCGCGCCTGAACAAGCGGCGCCAGTCGCTCCTCGGCGCCGATCTGGACTCCCTGTCGGACGTGATCTCGTTCGGCGTCGCACCCGCCGTGCTCGGCTTCACCCTCGGCCTGCGAGGAGGATGGGACATGCTGATCCTGACCTACTTCGTCGTCTGTGGCGTCAGCCGTCTCGCCCGCTTCAACGTGACCGCCGAGGCGCTGGCCGACAGCAATACGGGCAAAGTGAAGTATTTCGAGGGCACGCCGATCCCGACCAGCATCCTCATTGTCGGGCTCCTCGGCATCGCCGTGCTGGCTGGACGGATCGACGAACATCTGTGGTTCGGGATCCACAGGATTGGGCCGGCGGCGCTGCATCCGCTGTCGCTCGTCTACGGCGCCAGCGGCAGCGCCATGATCAGCGCGACGCTGAGGATCAGGAAGCCGTAGAGGGCGTCCTCGCTTGGCCAGCCCGCACCGCCACGGGCAGCTGTCGCGCCGGAGAGCGGGTTCTCCGATGCGGGCTTGCGATCGGCTCGAACACCGATCGAATAGTTCCGGCGGCGTTTCGTGCGCCTACTCCGCCCTCAGCGTCTCCGCCGGACTGACGCGCACCGCATGCCTCAGCGGCGCCAGGCTCGCCACAGACTGGCCGAGCTGAACGTCGAGCCCGCCGCCGGTCAGCCGACGATCGGCACCCAGATCTCGAGGCCGCCCAGACCGGTGCGCGGGTCGAACCGGTCGTCATAGCGTTCGAGCACCGGCGCGTCGGCTGCCCGGACGCCGGCCTCGGCCAGCCCGCGATCCCAGATCGCCGCGAAGGTGGCCTGGATCGTCGAAATGTGTCCCGCGTGGGTGAAGACCGCGTAGGTCGCCGCCGGGACGCGCAGCTCGACGCATCCTGCCGGCAGCGCGCCGACCGAGCGCACTTCGGCGGCGCAGAGGTAATCGAAATTGTTGGCGACGTCGACGTGGTAGACGACGCCGTACGTGACTCCGTGGACTTCGTGATCGAGGTGTCCGATGTGGGGCCCGAAGCGGCTCCACTGGGCTGGGATGCCGGCGTTTCCGCCGGCGTGATAGTGCTCACTCAGGCCGACCAGCAGCAGGCTGTCGTCGCTGGCGGCGATCCGGGGCGCCGGAACGGGAGGGGTGGTCGTGGGTGTCATGCGGAGCGGCTCCTGAAGTCGCAGACCGGCGGTCGTGCCCCTGGCACGAACCGATTCTGGAGTGGTCTGGAATTGTTGACGGAAAGCCCGCGTGAAGGCCTCGTGCGATTCGTACGAGGCCTCGAGCGCGACCTCGAGAATGTTCGGCGCGCCGGCCGCCAGGGCCTCGGCGGCCCGGCTCAACCGGCGCGCGCGCACGTAGGCCGCGACCGGCTGGCCGGCGGCGCCGGCGAACGCGCGGCACAGGTGAAAGGTCGAGACGCGGGCCACGGCCGCGATGCGCTCGAGCGCTAATGCCTCGGAGAGGTGCGTTTCGATGTACCACAGCGCCTGGCCCGTCACGGTCACCATGGCATCAGCATAAGACCGTGCGGCCGGCGGCGCTTGATGGTTCTTGCTCGGGTGCGGCTGCCCTGCGACGCACGCCGCGGCACCGCGGACCGGTTCGGGATCGGCCTTTGCGCACAACCTGCCGGGCCGTCGGCACCACCGTGTTTTCCAGAGAGGCGATCAGTCGCTGAGGCGAGCCACGACGGCGCTGGTTACCGTCGCGGTTGTGCCTGATCCGCCAAGGTCTGGGGTGAGTCCGATCTGATCCGCCAGCGTTGCGAGCACGGCCCGCTCGACCCGGGCCGAGGCGGCAGGCTCGCCAAGAAACTCCAGCATCATCGCGCCGGCGAGCATGGTCGCCATCGGGTTGGCGACGCCGCGGCCGGCGATGTCCGGCGCCGAGCCGTGCACCGGCTCGAACATCGACGGATAGGCTTTCCCGGGAGTCAGGTTGGCGCTCGGCGCGAGACCCAGGCTGCCGGTAATCGCGGCGCTCAGGTCGGTGAGGATGTCGCCAAACAGGTTGGAGCCGACCATCACATCGAAGGTTTCCGGCCGCCGGATCAGGTCCATGCAGGCGGCGTCGACGAGCAGCGACTCGGTGCGGATGTCGGGATAGTCGCGCGCCACCTCGACGAAGACCCGGTCCCAGAACGCCATGCTGAACCCCTGCGCGTTCGACTTGGTGACGGAGGTCAGGAGCCGCTTGCTGTTGCGCCGCCGCGCCAGGTCGAATGCGAACCGGATCACGCGTTCCGTGCCGTGGCGCGTGAACATCGCCGATTGCACCGCGACTTCGTGCGCGCCGCCCGGATACAACACGCCGCCGATCTGCGCGTACTCCCCTTCGGTGTTCTCGCGCACCACGACGAAGTCGATGTCTCCGGGCTGCTTGCCGACGAGCGGACAGCGGACCCCGGGGTAGAGGACCGCCGGCCGCACGCACGCGTACTGATCGAAGCCGCGGCGGATCGGGAGCAGCAGCCCGTTCAGGGTGACGTTGTCCTGGAGGCGCGGGTCGCCGACCGCGCCGAAGAAGATCGCCTCGAAGGGGCGCAAGAGATCCAGCGCGTCCGGCGGCATCATCGCGCCGTGCTCGAAGTAGTGATCGGATCCCCACGGGAAGCGCTCCCACTCGAAGCCGAACCCGAACCACCCGGCTGCGGCGTCGAGCACGCCGATCGCCGCCGGGATCACCTCATGGCCGATGCCGTCTCCGGGAATGACCGCCACGCGATACGTCTTCATTCAGTGCATCCTCATTTTGTGTCCACATCTTATGTGAACCGCCCGACCTTTCCGCCCCCGCCGTGATCGGATAGATTGTCGCCGGAGGCGTTCATGAGGCGCAGGCAGCGATCCGGTGTCCTTCTCGTCGCGGCAATGATGGCCCACGTCTGGACCGGACCGCTGCTGGCGCAGACCAAAGCCAAGGCGCAGAACGTGCCGGAGATCCCGTACGAGTCGGTGGCGAACTTCCTGAAGCTGCCGCCGGACCTGTACCTGGGCGAAGGGATCGGCGTGGCCACGAATTCGAAGGGCCACGTGTTCGTGTACACCAGGAGCGCCGACACGCGTCTCTTCGAGTTCGATCAGCGCGGCGTCTTCGTGAAGGAGATCGGCCAGGGACTGTACGGATTCGAGTTCGCGCACGCGGTGCGGATCGATCGCGACGACAACATCTGGGCGGTGGACGAGGGCACCAACATGGTGATCAAGTTCACGCCCGACGGCCGCGTCGCGCTGGTGCTCGGCCGCCGGCCTGAAGCGATCGAGGGGCTGGCGGCGCC
>JBDTSX010000526.1:0-3873 GCA_039930925.1 Acidobacteriota bacterium
CCCTTCGTCTCCCAGGCGCCGGGGACCTGCATGTCCTGCCACTCGCCGGACAGATCGGCCGCAGCGGGCAGGCGCCAGTCCGGCTTCGTGGCGCCGAGCCGCAACGCAACCGGGAGCCCGGTATACGGCATCGCGTTGCGGTCGGCGTGATACGCGGCCACGAAACTCGGCCGGTGCCTCGAGGCGCCGATGTAAATCGCCCGGCTCAGCCACCGGTCCGAATAGTTGTCGGCCTGCAGACTGGCTTGATAGAGCGCCTGACCCACCGCCGGCGACGTCGGCATGTCGGCAATCGCGAGCGCCACGGCAAGACGCGTGTGCAGATCGGGATCCCGAAGCAGCGGCAGCAACGCCTGGCTCACCTCTGCGGTCCGGGGCAGCACCATCGCGGCGGCCTTGCGCACGCCGGCGGCCGGGTGCTTCAGCGCCTGCACTGCCGCGGTGTAGGCGGCCGTGGTGGTGGTATTCAGCTCGCCGAGCCCGTGCAGGGTCCACAGCGCGTGGAATGCGCCGCCGTTGGTGCCGATCGCGTCAACCGACTGATTGCGTACCAGGGCGAGGAGCTGCGGGACGAGGTCTTTCTGTCCACGCTCGACGATCAGGCGCTGCGCCTGCAGGCGCCAGAACATGTTGTCGGCCGTGAGCGCCTCGAGCAGCCCCGCGGTGTCGGTCTTCGACAGCGAACGCTTCTTCGCCGGAGGCGCGCCCTTGTAGACGATTCGATAGATGCGGCCGCGCTGATGATCGCGCATCGACGTTTCATAGGCCGCGCCTTTGCCGACGCTGTAGCCGACCGGCGTCGGATTGTGCTGCGCGATGAAGTTGTACCAGTCCGCCACCCACAGCGCGCCGTCGGGACCGACCATTGACGCGACCGGCGCGAACCATTCCTCCGCGCTCGAGACCATGTTCCACCCGTCGCGGGTGACGAACCCTGCCCCCTGCTTCTCGACGATCGCCTGACCCACGATGTGTGCGGTCGGCTCGTTGATGAACGCGATGCGGTTCCAGTACTCCTTGGGGAACGACCGCGCCGTGTACAGATAGTGCCCCGCGGCCGCCGTGTAGCCCCCCTGCACGTCTACCTGACGGATGTACGGCGTGGTCGGGTGCACCGCGTAGAACGCGGCGGCGCTCTGGTAGCCGGCGCCGCCGATGCGGCCGGCCGTGACGCCCGGGATCCCTTCGACATTCTCGAAGTACCGGTTCGGGATCGCCATGTACCAGCTCTGATCATTGTTCGCGGTCGAGCCGAGCACGTCGAATGTCTCGGAGAAGCCCAGGCCCCACGTGTTGTTGGTCGAGGTGGTGAGGTATTCGAACTCACTGCCATCCGGCTTGAAGCGGTACGGTCCCTGCGTGAACTGCAGCGGCTTGCCGTTCATCGTCCCCGAGAATCCGGAATAGCCGACCACGCCCCAGATGTGATTGTCTGGCGCGTATTGGAGATTCGAGGGGCCGGCGTGGGTGTCGCGCGTGCCCCAGCCGGTGCTCAGGACCTGTCTGACGTCCGCCTTGCCATCCCCGTTGGTGTCCTTGAGGAACAGGAAGTTCGGCGCGCCCGCGACAATCACGCCGCCGTTCGTGAAGACCAGGCTGGTCGGAATGTTGAGGTGCTCGGCGAAGACCGTGACCTTGTCGGCGCGTCCGTCACCGTTGGTGTCTTCCAGGATCTTGATGCGATCGTCGCCGGGCTTGCCGTCGAACATCTTGTTGGGATAGTCGTTGGCCTCGACCACCCACAGCCGGCCGCGCTCGTCGAAGGCCATCGTCATCGGCTTGACGACGTCGGGTTCCGCGGCGAAGAGCTTCACCTCGAACTCCCCGGGCGTCTGCATGAATTTCTGGGCTTCTTCGGCGGTGAACGGCAGCTGGTACTTCGGCGCCGGATCGCGATTCTCGTAGTTCGGCACGTTGAACCCGTCGAGGTAGGTGACCGCGGGCATCGCGAACTCGAGCCAGTTCGACTGGACCGCCGGATCCACCGTCCACGCGAGCGCGTGCTCGATCAGCATCTGGAAGCCGGGATTGGTCCACGTCCGCTCGTCGTGGCCGTAGGCGGTGTAGAAGACGCGCCCTTTGCCCTGCGTGCGCACCCAGGTCCACGGCTCGCGCCCCTGCGCGTCGACGCGCTCCATCAGCACCGTCCGGCCGGCGGGGTTGTGCCGGGTGTGCACGAAGGTTTCGTCCCAGGTCATGAACGGCTGGATGCCCTGCATGATGGGATGGGTCGGCGCGACGATCTCCGCCGTGAATTCTCCCGTGCCCTGGCGATCGAACGCTCCGCCCACGAGTGAGATGTACTTGTCCGAGCTCGTGAACTCGGCCGACGCCGAATGGAGCGCGACCAGGCCGCGGCCGCCTTCGACGAAATCAACCAGCGCCTTCTCCTGCTCGGGCGTGATTGCGGTGTGGTTGCCGTAGATCATCAGCGCGTCGTAATAGGCGAGCGTCGCGGGCACGAGCGCTTCGGCAGGGGTCGCCGCATATGTCAGCTGGATGCCGCGGCGCGCGAGCGGCGCCGCGAGCAACGGAAACATCTTGGCCGGATTGTGCGGCTGCACCTCGTCCTGTCCGAGAAACAGCACCCGGATCGGCCGCGGATCGAGTCGGCTCGCGGCACGCGCCGGGGCCGCGGTCCGCGGCGCGGCGGGCCTCGCCGCACCGGTCTCAGGTGTGCCGGCCGGCCGGCCGGCCGCCGGCGGCGCCGTCGGTCGCGGGCCGGCGGGCGGCTGGGCCGTCCCGCGCGCCTGCACGACCAGCGACAGGCACGCCACCGACAAGGCGGCGGCGCCCGCGAACAGGGGCCAGCCAAACCGCAACCGCGAGCTCTCTTGTGTCATTGAACATTGCCCTTGCGCGAGCGTCTACCGAGGGACACGGGTTGACGGACCAGGACTGGTCCGCCGCGTCGCTGAGTGATTGGTCCGTGTCGCGCGCAGCCTGGCGCCGCGAACACGACGATGGGACCGGTTCCAGAGGTCGGTCAGAAGTACATCGCAAGCGTACTGCACGTCAAGGGCATTTTAGGGAAATCCGACAGTCGGATCGCGTCACCGGGCGTCCGACCGGCAGCATGTCGCCCGGCGTTGTGGGCGCATTCTGGTCCGGGCTGAGCCTGGGACCGGCTTCATTCTTGCGGTCGGGTCCGTGGGCGGCAGTCCTGGTTCCGCAGCGCCGATGGCAATTCACCGACCCGACACTCGGCGAGTGAGGGGTCGGACGCGAGGAACTGTCTGGCCGGCGATCGGCGTCCAAGCGCCTCCCGATCTTGCCCGGCCGCGGCCGGACTGCTAGCATTCGCCGTTCAGCATTTCGCGTCTCTTCCCCTGTTCAAGGATCCAGGTCATGGCCTCTGACAAGAAAATCCGTATCGCCCTGGTCGGCCTCGGCTTTGGCGCCGAGTTCCTTCCGATCTATCAGCGCCACCCGAACGCCGCGGTCTACGCCATCTGCCGCCGGAACCAGCGGGAGCTCGATGCCACCGGCGAGCGGTTCGGGATCGCGAAGCGATATACCGACTACGCCGAGCTGCTCGCGGATCCGAACGTCGACGCGGTGCACATCAACTCGCCGATCGCGGATCATGCGCCGCAGTCGATTGCGGCGCTGAAAGCCGGCAAACACGTCGCGAGCACGGTGCCGGCGGCCACGACCGTGGACGAGTGCCGGGAGATCGTGGAGGCGCAGCGTCGCAGCGGCACGGTGTACATGATGATGGAAACCGTCGTCTACTCCCGCGAGTACCTGTTCGTGAAGGCGCTCTACGATCGCGGCGAGCTGGGGCGGATCCAATTCCTGCGCGGGAGCCATCAGCAGGACATGGAGGGCTGGCCGGGATATTGGGAAGGGTTCCCGCCGATGCACTATGCC
>JBDTSX010000527.1:0-3871 GCA_039930925.1 Acidobacteriota bacterium
AGCGGGCGCGCGAGGAAGGCCGGCCCGGACCGTTCGCGCAGCCGCGGCCCAGGGAGATCGCCAAGCCCGAGGCGCCGGAAAGCAGGGTCCTTCACGTCGCCTCGTTCAACGATCCGACGCGCGAGGTTGACAAGGTCCGCTCGCTGTATGACACGCTGATGGAGGCGCGGCGGCAGGTCGGCGAGGACGTGGTGCCGTTTCACAAGTTCGCGGCGCTCGTGAGGGATCAGGTGTCGAAGCTGCGCGAGAACGGAAGCGCCGAGGTCGCGTTCAGGGTGGCGGTGACGGACGGGAAAGTGAACTTTACGGTGCGGGGATTGAAGGGCGGAACCGGGTGAGGGGCGGTCGTGAAAACGACGCGAGGCCGGAAACGCGCGCGGCGCTCCCGGCCCCGTTCGTGAGTTATTCGGGTTTGGTGACGTTACCGGCCTGCGGGCCCTTAGGGCCATCGACGATCTCGAACTCGACGGCTTGACCCTCTTCAAGCGTCCGGAACCCGTTGCCCTGGACGGCCGAGAAGTGGACGAAAACGTCGCTACCACCTTCGCGTTCGATGAATCCGTAACCCTTGGCGTTGTTGAACCACTTGACCTTGCCTGTGATACGCATCGTACTTATCCTGCCTTGCAATGGCGCGGCGCCGCAGCGCCGCCGTGACACTTGCCCTTCGCCCCTTCGCCCGCAGGACGGAGAGGTGCGGACATAAAAAAAGACCGCGAGTCCGCGGCCTCGGCTTACGACGCCCGGCCACCCGAGCGTCGGCGTCATAGTAGCGGCCCGCCTCAGGCGTGTCAAGAAAATCGAAAAATATGCGTGCGATTCTGAGTGTTTCGGACAAGACAGGGCTGTTGACCCTGGCCAAGGGGCTGTCCAGCCTGGGCGTAGAGCTGGTTTCGACGGGGGGGACGGCGAGGGCGATCGGTGAGGCCGGCGTGCCGGTCGTCAACGTGTCGGACGTGACCGGTTTTCCTGAAATGATGGACGGCCGGGTCAAGACGCTGCATCCCGCGATCTTTGCCGGCATCCTGGCGCGACGGCAGCGTCCGGACGATCTCGAGGCGATTCGGGCCCACGGCATCGGCGCGGTCGACCTGGTGGTCGTCAACCTCTATCCCTTTGGACAGGCGGCCGACAATCCGGAGACGCCGTTCGACGCCCTGGTCGAGGAGATCGACATCGGCGGTCCCAGCCTGCTCCGCGCGGCGGCCAAGAATTTTCGCGACGTGCTCGTCGTCGTGCACCCGGAGGACTATCCACAAGTCCTCGAGCAGCTCGCGCGCACCGGCGGCCCTTCACTCGACTTCCGTTTCGAGCTGATGCGCAAGGCGTTCATGCACACCGCGCAGTACGACGGCATGATCGCGATGACGATGGCGCATGTGGATGCCGCCGGCGGCGCGATGACGCGCCGGACGGTCAGCCAGCCGCCGCGGCACCCGACGCCGCGCTCACTGCGCTACGGCGAGAATCCACATCAGAAGGCGACGTGGACGCCGCCGCCCGACGCGGGCCCGAGGGCGTGGCGAGTGCATCAGGGCAAGGAACTGTCGTATACCAACCTGCTCGATCTCGACGCGGCGCTGCGCCTCGTGCTCGAGTTCACGGAGCCGGCCGCGGTGGTCATCAAGCACACCAACCCCTGCGGCACGGCGACCGGGACGACGATCGACGACGCGTACGTCCGCGCGCGTGAAGCGGACCCGCTGTCCGCGTTCGGCGGCATTGTCGGCGTGAACCGTCCGGTGGACGCCGCGACCGCGGCGGCGCTGACTTCGACGTTCATCGAGGCGGTGATTGCGCCGTCGATCGACGGCGATGCGCTGGCGATGCTGGCCGCGAAACAGAATCTGCGGGTCGTGACGACCGACTTCACGCGGGTGTTCGAGCCGTCGGCGGGACAGGAGCCGCGGGACCTGCGCTCCTTCCTCGGCGGCATGCTGACGCAGGAGAGTGATCGCGTGATCGAGGCGCGCGAACCGTGGCCGCCTGCGCCGCAAGACTCACTCGCGGCTGCGCCGAGCCCGGGCGCGCCGGCCGTCCGCGTCGTCAGCAAACGCCAGCCCACCGCCGAGGAGTGGATCGCGCTGCGGTTTGCCTGGCGGGTCTGCGCGCACGTGAAATCGAATGCGGTGATTTTCACCGGTGCGGATCGCACGCTCGCGATCGGGGCGGGGCAGATGAGCCGGGTAGACGCGGTCAAGGTCGCGGTGATGAAGGCGACGCAGCCGCTGGCCGGCAGCGTCGCGGCGTCCGACGCGTTCTTTCCGTTCCGCGACGGCCTCGACGCGGTCGCGGAGGCGGGGGCCACCGCGGTCGTCCAGCCCGGCGGCTCGGTGCGCGACGCGGAGGTGATCGCGGCGGCCGACCAACGCGGGCTGGCGATGGTGTTCACCGGCCGCCGCCACTTCCGGCACTGACGCACGGACTCGAACACCGTGCGTCACTTTCACCCTTTCGTGCGACTGACACTGTCCACCACATACAATCGCTGAGCGTGTCCCGTCACCGCCTCGTTCCGGCCGTCCTCCTCGCCCTGGCGATTCTTCCGTACTTCTACGATCTCGGCCGCTCGTCCATCTGGGACGCCAACGAAGCGTTCTATGTCGAAACGCCGCGGGAGATGATCGAGCGGGGGGACTTCATCGGCCCGACCTTCAACTACCAGCCCCGGTTCAACAAGCCGGTGCTGAGCTACTGGATTGTCGCCGGCTTCTACGAGGTGTTCGGGGTGTCGGTCGGCACGCAGCGGATCCCGATCGCGATCGGCGCGGTGACGATGATTTTCGTGGCGTTCGTGCTTGCCTTCGCCGGGGGGGATCCGCCCGCCGGGGGAGGGGGTGCGCGATCCGGACCCGTGCAAGCCGCGCTGTGGGCGGCGCTCGGCCTGGCCATCGATCCGCGATTGATCATGTTCGGGCGCCGCATCTTCATCGACATCTACATCTCGATGTTCATGGGGCTGACGCTGCTGTTCTTCGCGCTGGCCGAACGCTATCCGGCGCGCCGCCGTCTGTTCCTGCTCCTGATGTACGGGTCGGTCGGACTGGGCGTGCTGACCAAGGGACCGGTGGCGGCGGCCCTTCCAGGGCTGGTGTTTGCCGTCTACCTGTTGCTCCACCGCGAATTGAAACGCACCTGGGACATGATGATCCCGACTGGCGCGCTGGTCGTGCTCGCGATTGTCGTCCCGTGGTATGCCGCGCTCTACCATCGATACGGCTGGACCTACATCACGTCATTCCTGATTGGCGAGAACATCGCGCGCTACACCGAAGGTGTCGGCGTCGAAACGCGCCGGGGACTGCTCTTCTACATCCCGGTGCTCTTCAGCGACGCGTTCCCCTGGTCGCTCGGTCTCTTCGGCGCGGCGGCGTTGTGGATCTCGGATCGGCGGCGCCGGGCGAGCCTCCAGTCCGGCGCCGCGCTCACCGCCGCCGATCGCGCATTCCGCGTCCGCTCGCTCCTCTGGCTGTGGGTGCTCGGGATCGTGCTGTTCTTCACGTTTTCCGCGGCCAAGCAGGAGCTCTATATCTTCCCGGTCGTGGCCGCCGTCGCGGCGCTGGCCGGCCTCTTCATCGCGCGCAACGGGCCGGACGGGCGTCCGATCCGGCCGATCGCGCTCGGGCTGACCGCCGCGACGATCGCGCTGCTGCTGGCGGTCGCCGGCATCGGTACCGTGTATCTGTTCGAGACCGCGGGCGCCGCCGGCGCGCTCGACGGCGCGGCGTTCGTCGGCATCGCGGCCGCCGTAGGGGGTATTGCCGCGCTGGTCATCGCGGCGGCCAATCGTCCGCGCGGAGCGCTCGCCATGGTCGCGGTCGCGGTCGTCACCCTGAACTGGGTGTTCGTGACGCGCGTCCTTCCGAGCTTC
>JBDTSX010000528.1:0-3867 GCA_039930925.1 Acidobacteriota bacterium
CATCTGGCCGCACTTCATCTCCTGCGTCCTCGTCGTCACCGAGCGGCTCATCGCCGAGCATCCCGCCGGCGCCCGCGATCTGGTTCGGGGGATCGCAGAAAGCGGCGAGTGGGCCGACACGCATCGACTGGACGCCGCCAAGCTGGCCGCGCCGTATTTCCGGCAGGACGAATCGCTGATTCGTTACGTGCTCACGCAGCCGCCAGATCGGGTCAGCTACCGGATGCTGACGCCGGCAGACGACGAGATCCAGCAGATCGCCGACATGGCGCTCGAAGCGGGCATCCTGGAGCGGCGGCTGGACGTCCGTGGGCTGGTCGATCGGCAGTTAATTCCGGCCAACATCTCGGCGGCCCACATCGACATGACGGCCGCGAAATGATCGCGTCCGTTCCGAGCCAACGCCCATGAACACACGACGGCAATTTCTGATCACCGCGCCGCTCCTCGAACGCCGCGTCGGGCCCCGCAGGGTCGCGCTCGGGCCCGATATCGCTCCGGCGACGCGATGGAACCCGGTCCTGACCGGCGGGAGCCCAGGTCCAGCCCGCGACACCTTCGTCCGCAGCGCCGGCGACCGGGTTCCGCTCCGTCGAGCGACGCCGAGATCGCCTTCTCGCCGGTCACCAGGCTGTCGCGCTGGATCGAGCAGAAGGCCCTTACCTCCGAGCGGCTGACCGACATCTACCTGCGCCGCATCGAGCAGTTCGACCCGACGCTGCGCTGCGTCATCACGCTGACTCGCGAGGAGGCGCGGGCGCAGGCGAAGAAGGCGGACGAGGAGATCGCGGCGGGCCGATACCGCGGTCCACTGCACGGCATTCCGTTCGGCGTCAAGGACCTGCTCGACACCGCGGGAATCCCGACCACCTACGGCGTCGAGCCGTTCATGAACCGGGTGCCGGCGGCGGACTCCGTCGTCGTGCAGCGCCTCTACGCCGCCGGCGCCGTCCTCGTCGCGAAGTTGAGTCTCGGGGGCGCTGGCGCTCAACGACATCGGTTCCGCGGCCAGACGATGAACCCATGGCTGCTCGAAGAGGGCGCGTCGGGATCGAGCGCCGGCCCTGGCGCCGCGACGGCCGCCGGGCTGCGCCCCACCTTCGGCCGCGTGCCGCGCACCGGCGCGATGACGCTCTGCTGGTCGCTCGACAAGCTCGGGCCGATGACGCGCAGCGTCGAGGACGCGATGCTCGTGCTCCAGGCGGTCACCGGGCCCGATCCGGGCGACGTCGGCAGCGTGGCAAGCCACCTCGAGTTCGACGCGAACGGGTCGGCGAGCGGATTGCGCGTCGGCTACTTCCCCGGCTGGATGCAGGAGGCGCCGGCGACCGACGTCGATCGCGCCGCGCTTGATGCCGTCCGTCAGCTGGGCATGACACCGGTTGCGGTGACTCTTCCCGACTGGCCGTACGGGTCGCTGCTGCATGTGCTCTTCAGCGAAGCCGCGGCGGCACCGGTCTCGGCCCCTACGAAATCGTTGCGCCGGTAGGCGCGTCCCTTTCTCTTTCCCGAGACCGAAGGGCGTGTCGAGAGCCTCGGCGTGTCGCCGGACGGATCCCGGCTGACGATTGCAGCGGTCGAGGACCTGTGGACCCTCCAGACGATCGACGGGCTGCCCGGAATCACCCTTCCGGCGCGGAGGTAACGGTATTAGAATCGGGGGTCAATTGCATCTTCAAGGAGATCTCATGAAAGCGGCCCTGCTCGTCGCCCTGCTCAGCGCGGTCCTCGCCCAGGCTCCCGGGACGTCCGGTCCCGACCCCGAGGGATTCATTCGCAACTGGCTGGTGCTCGCGCCGATCGCCATCGAAGAGAATTCAGGTGCGTCGGAAATCGAGAAGGACTTCCTGAAAGGCGAGGCATCGATCAAGCCGAAGGCGGGGGACAAGGCGATGGCCGGCCCCACCGAACTGACCTGGGTGGCGCACACGGCCCCTGATTTCTTCATCGATTTTCTGACGGGATTCGGCAAGGCACGCGGCGAGCAGGTGGCCGCGTACGCCGTGACATATGTCCTCGCCGACGATGCGATGACCGCGAAGCTGTCGATGGGCTCGAACGATCAGGCCAAGGTGTGGCTGAACGGACAGCCGGTCCTCAAGTTCACCGAGACGCGCACGCTCGAGAAGGACACCGACAGCGCAGATGTCAACCTCGTGAAGGGCCAGAACGTGGTGGTGTTCAAGGTCGTCAACGAGGTGAACAACTGGCAGGGCTGTCTGCGCTTCATGAAGGACGGCGCGCCGGTCAAGAACCTGAAGATCTCGTTGACGCCGCAGTAGCGCTGCTGCACGCGTTGTGGATACGGGGCGATTCGGGTGCGACGAGTCGTCCTACTCGAGCAGCACGCGATGGACGAAGGACACCGCAATCGAGCCTTCGCCGACTGCCGAGGCCACTCGTTTGACGTTGCCGCCGCGCACGTCGCCGACCGCGAAGACGCCCGGCAGGCTGGTCTCGAGCAGGTGCGGCGCTCGGGCGAGCGGCCAGCGCGCCGCGGCGAGGTCGTCCGGCCGCAGATCGGGCCCGGTCTTGATAAATCCCTTGGCATCGAGGGCGACGCAACCCTCGAGCCACGCGGTGTTGGGCACCGCGCCGGTCATGATGAAGACATGCCGGACGTCGTGGGTTTCGACCTCTCCACTCTGGTTTCGCCAGACCACGCGCTCGAGATGGTCGTGGCCTTCGAGCGCGACGATCTCGGTGTAGGTCCGCAGGGTGATGGCCGGGTTCTCTTCGATGCGGCGAATCAGGTAGCGGGACATGCTGGCGGCGAGCCCGTCCGAGCGAACCAGCATGTGGACGTGCTTCGCCGTGCCGGCGAGGAAGACCGCCGCCTGGCCGGCGGAGTTGCCACCCCCGACCACGATCACTTCGTCGTTGCCGCACATCTGCGCCTCGACGAACGTCGCGCCGTAGTACACGCCGACCCCTTCGAAGGTCGACAGGTTCTCGAAGGCCGGCCGCCGGTATTCCACGCCGGTCGCGATGATCACGGTCCGCGCGGGCACGCGCGTTCCCTCGTCGATCTGGACGGCATACGGCGTCCGGGCGCAGGTGAGCTGGGTCGCGCCCCGGGCGATCATGATCTGCGCCCCGAACTTCTGCGCCTGCGTGTAGGCCCGCCCGGCCAACTCCTGGCCCGAGATGCCGGTGGGAAAGCCGAGGTAGTTCTCGATCTTCGAGCTCGACCCGGCCTGCCCGCCCGGCGCGCTCGACTCGAGCACGAGCACGTCCAGCCCTTCGGACGCGGCATAGACGGCCGCCGCGAGCCCCGACGGTCCGGCGCCGACGATGACCACGTCGCGCAGGTGCGTCTGCTCGATCGCGTCATTGAAGCCCAGGCAGCTGGCGATCTTCTGGTTGGAGGGGCTGCGAAGCACCACGTCCCCGCGGCAGATCATGACCGGAATATCAGCGACGGGGACGTGGAGATGGTCGAGCAGCCCCTGGACGTCGGCGTCGAGGTCGAGATCCAGGTAGGCGAACGGGTGCCCGTTGCGCGTCAGGAACTCGCGGATGCGAAGCGTTCCGGGCGAGTGCCTCGAGCCGATCAGGATCACGTCGCCGATGCCATTGGCGACGAGCGCGACCCGGCGCAGGATGAACGCGCGCATCAGCACTTCGCCGATTTCGCTGTCGGTCTGCACCAGCGCGAGAAGCCGATCCCGCTGGAGCTCGATCACCTCGCTCGCCTCCAGGGCGCGCGCCCGGACCAGTGACCGGCGCCCCGACAGCATGTTCACCTCACCCGTGAACTCCCCAGGCTTGTGGACCGTGACGAGCGTATCGGTGGTTCGGCCCGGACGGACAATCTCGATCTGCCCGGCGGTCACCGCGAAAAACGGCACGATATGATCGCCGGCC
>JBDTSX010000529.1:0-3865 GCA_039930925.1 Acidobacteriota bacterium
TGAACGGCGACATCGCCGTACCCGCCGACTACGACGGCGACGGCAAGGCGGACGTTGCGGTATTCCGGCCGTCAACCGGGATGTGGTACGTGCGCGGCCGCTTCAACCGGAGCTGGGGACTGAGCGGTGATGTGCCGGTGCTGAAGAATCCCTGACGCATCCGGCGGCGAGCTACTGTGGCGGCGCGACTGGACGCGGGGCGCGGAGCTGCCGCTGCGTCTCGCGCGCGAGCTGGAGATACCAGTCGCTCGGCAGGCTCTCACCGTCCGCGTCCAGTGTGACGACAGCGGGATCGCTCGGCGCATCGCGGGAGGTCGCGGCCAGCTTGAACATGGCCGTGCTTTCGTCCACTTCATCGAACATGGCGCCGTAGATCATGGTGTTGCCCGCCTGCAGCGCGCGCTGCACCTGGCGCCAGTAGAACCGGCCTCCCAGACGCGGGATGGCGTTGAAGGGTGCACTGCGGTTCATGTTGTGCCACGAGAAGCCGGGGAAGACGACCGGCATGTAGTCGATCCCCAGACCCCGGGCCTCGTCGAGATCGCCAGCCACCTCGTCCGCGTAGAAGCGATCGATCCCTGCCAGATCGCGAAAGCGCCCCACCGTCCAGGGGCTGACGACATCGAATGCGCGGTAGACCCGCGTCCAGGCCGGGTCGGGCTGGGCGTCCCGCGTCAGGGTGCGCCACCGTGCGGGAACGCCGCCGAGCAGCGTCACGCGATAGCGCGGATCGGGATTGTTCTTGAAGAACGCGATCAAGTCCGCCGCCTGATCCGCGGTCGGCGAGCGATCCTGAAAGCCGAGGCCCCAGACGCCCACCAGCGGCCGGCCGCGGTGATGCAGATATCGGGGGCTGTCCGTGACGCGCAGGGTGTCGACCATGTAGATCCAGTCGCGCTTCACCGCCTCGACGACCGTTTCACGCGGCTGCCCCGAGATGTCGTACATGATCGCGAAGACGCGACCGTGCGCCTCCGCCGCAGTCCGGACGTTGCGGGCGACCGCGTCGCGGAATCCGAGCACGGCGGCATTCTCGAGTCGAACCGTGAAGCGTTGCAGGAACACACCGGCGAGGCCGTAGTCCTGCATCCAGCGGAAGTGCCGGTCCACGGTCAGCGGGTTGTACGCGGAGTACAGTTCGGCGCCGCGTCCGTCCGGCAGCGTGAGCGGCGTCGGGCAGCGTTCCTCGGGCGTCAACTCGGACACGTCGGGCCACATGTCCACCCGCACCGTCGCTCCGCTCGCGGGACCGCCGCGGCTGAACCAGTGCTCCCAGCCATTGAGCGGGGATCCGTCACCCGGGCACCCGAACCACCCCTGATAACCGAACAGCAGTTTCCGATCGAGCGTCGTCGCGTCGACTGCCGGGCTCTGGACGGCTGTCGCCGGAAGCAGGGTTGCGACCGCCGGCACGGCAGCGGCAGTCCGGCAGCCGGCGGCGAGACAGGCGGCCACTGCGGCGACCGCTGCGGCGCGCATGGTGCCGCGCCTGAACGTCAGGATGCCCCCGAGCGGCTCCGTGGATGGCGGATGCGGAAGGACGACCCGTGGTCGCGCAGTTACCACGACAGGTCCCCTGATCTCTGCGGTGGCGACGGAAACCGTCGCAGGTAATTCTGCGCGCGCGGGACGGCCGGGGTGCCCCTGATCCGGGTGAATCCAGATCGGCGCGAAGCCACATCGGGCACTCTCCGGCTCCGGCGGGAATGGTCGTCGGGGACTCCGCTCGGCCCGCTCCACCGGCTGCGCACGCTCGATTGTGCTGAGCTTTTTACGACGACGACGATGAGGAGTCGAGACCGAGCAGCTGGAGCGTCCTGACGTCGCGGTTGCCTGGTAATACTTGTCCAGCAGGCGGTCGAATACCGAGCCTTTTGGCAGCACGCACGCGAAGAGGGTGGCAGACGATCGCAGCTTGAGGTCGTCCGGAGAGCCGAAGATGTCGGAGGCGGATCGACCCTCCAAACCGACGACGGTTTCCGCGCACTGCAGCAGCCTCGGGCCAAGGACCGGATGATCGAGGTACGCCTTTGCTTCGTCGAGGCTCCCGATCGCGTAGTGCTTCGACGTCGAACTGAAGGCCAGGCCGTCCAACTGCGGAAAGATGTACCACATCCAATGCGATTGTTTCCGGCCGCTTCGCAGTTCCGACAGCGCGCGGTCGTAGTCCTGTTCCTGCGGGCGCAGGAAACGGTGCACGTCGTGGGGATGGTCAGCGGACAAGAGTCATTCCGCGCCGATCGCATCCGAGACTTCGCACAGGATGGGACCGAATTGCGCAAGCGCTGCGGCCGTCGTATGTCCCCGGAATGCCATCCTGAAAACAATGCGCCGCGGTGATTCGGTCATGACCCAGCGTCGCTTCCTCCCCGCCTCGAAGCCGCGATACGCCAGCGCCGTCTGGGCTGCGTCAGTCAGTCGCAGGACATGATCGCATGGGTGGCATTGAGGTGCATGGAAGTCACCACTGGCCGACTCCACGCCACCGTCCATTTTCCCCTGATCGTCATCTGTCCGTGTGAGGTGCGGTGGGTAGTTGCACCGTGACGCGGAGCCCGCCATCGGGGCGGGGAGTGAGAGTGAGGGTTCCGTCGTGTGCCTGGGTGATGCTTTTGACGATCGCCAGGCCGAGGCCGACGCCTGCGTGGTCGGTGCGTACGCGTTCGGTGCCGCGTTGAAACGGCTCGACGAGTGTGGACACCAATTGTGGGGCGAGTCTCTCGCCGGTATTCTCGACCGTGAGCACCGCTGCCTCGGGGCGAACGCTGGTCGTGACCCACACGGTGCCCTGTCCTGGCAGGTTGTGGACGATCGCGTTGTGCACGAGGTTCGTCGTCATCTGCAGCAAGAGCGCATGCGAGCCGATGGTGGAGGTCACGTCGCCGGAGGTCTCGATGCTGAGACCGCGTTTTTCTGCGAGTGGGAGCAGCGTTTCTGTGGCTTCTTCCGCAAGGAGGGACAGGTCGACGGGTTCTCGGGCGAAGGACCGTTGGTCGGCGCGGCTGAGCAGGAGCAATGCCTCGGTGAGGTCGATCGCCCGGGTGTTGATGAAGCGGAGCCGGTCGACCAGTTCGCCGGTGTCGCGGTTCGGATCGTTGCGCGCTACGTCGAGGAGCGTCTGCGTGATCGCCAGCGGAGTGCGCAGCTCGTGGGAGGCGTTGGCTGCGAATCTCCGCTGTTCACCGACATGGGCTTCGAGCCGTTCGAGCATCGTGTCGAAGGCATCGGCAAGCTCGCGGAACTCATCTCGGCGACCCGGCAACCGGATTCGGTGGGAGAGCGATCCATTTGCCGCCGTGCGTGTGGCGTCCATGATGCGAATCAGCGGGGCGAGCATGCGGCCGGCGAGAATCCACCCTCCAGCGAGACCGAGCACCAGCAGGAACGCCAACACTTCGGCTGCCCGTGGAGCGAACGCGCGGAGGAGGTCGGACCGGTTGGGAATGAACCCGCGTGCCATGATCGGGTGGTCGGGTACGTAACGCAGCAGGAACACCCACACGGTGGCGAGCAGCAAGGCCCCTGCGAGCATGAGGAAGCCGGCGTAGCTGAGGGTGAGTTTGAGGCGCACATTCAAGCCACGCGCCCTATGCACGGCCTCCTCCCTCCCGCGCGGCGTCTGGTTGCGTGCTGATGCGGTACCCGACGCCCGCGACGGTGGCGATGACCCAGGGCTCCCCGAGCCGTTTGCGCAGGGCCGAGACCGTGATGCGCACGGCGTTGGTGAACGGGTTGGCGTTCTCATCCCAGGCTCGTGCCAGGAGATCTTCGGCACTCACCACACCGCCTTCCGCAGCGACGAGGACCTCGAGCACGGCGAACTGTTTCCGGGTGAGCGCGACGTAACGGCCGTCGCGGTAGACCT
>JBDTSX010000530.1:0-3860 GCA_039930925.1 Acidobacteriota bacterium
CTCATAGCCGTCGACCACCGGCATCAGCACGTCGGTAATGATCAAGTCTGGGCGCTCCTGGCGGACGGACGCCAGCGCCAGGCTGCCGTCGGCCGCCTCCAGCATCCGATAGCCGTGCGCGCCGAGCAGCGCGACCAGGTACTTCCGATTGGCCGAGAGATCGTCGACGATCAAAATGGTCGGCATGGCACTCTTCCAGGCGATGCGGCGATCGAGGGGATGGGCGGCGGCATCATCGATCCAGCGCCGATCGGACCTGCCGGACGAGCTCCGTCGCGGTGAAGGGTTTCTGGACGAACGGCAGGCTCGGGTCGAGGCCGAACTTCTTCACCGCGGACTGTTCTGTGTAACCGGACATATAGAGGACCCGCACGGCCGGTTCAATGAGCTGCAGCCGGCTGAAGAGCTCCGGGCCGCCGCAGCCCGGCATGATCACGTCAGTCACCACGAGATCGATCGACGCCTCGTGCTCCGTGAACAGCTGTTCCGCCTCGTCCCCGTTGCCGGCCTCCATCACCCGATACCCGGCATTCACGAGGATGCGCTTCGCCAGTCGCCGCACGCCCGGCTCGTCTTCGACGATCAGGACCGTCTCCGACGCATGCTTCAGCGGCGCCGCGGCGGCGATGGCGACGGGCGCCGGCACAGGAACCGGAATCTCCGGCGTGGCCACCGGCAGATACACCTTGAACGTCGTGCCAAGACCCAGCTCGCTGTAGACCCAGATGTACCCCTTGCTCTGCTTGACGATCCCGTAGGTCGTCGCGAGGCCAAGGCCGGTGCCTTTCCCGGTTTCCTTGGTCGTGAAGAACGGCTCGAAGAGCCGCCGCTGGATCTCCGTGCTCATGCCGCTGCCGGTATCGGTGATGGCGAGCATGACGTAGGGGCCGGGAAGCACTGCCTGGTCGTGAAACGAGGAGTTCTGGAGCTCCACGCCGGTCGTTTCGATGGTCAGCGTGCCGCCACCCGGCATCGCGTCCCTGGCATTGACGACCAGGTTCATCACGACCTGCTCCAGTTGGCTGCGATCGGCGAGGGCGAGCGCCACCGACGGGGAGAGCGACAGCACCACGTCGATGTCTGCGCCGATCAATCGCGTCAGCATCCCGGTCATGTCGGTGATCAGTCCGTTGACATCGAGCGGGGCCGCGTGCAGCACCTGCTGGCGGCTGAAGGCGAGCAGCTGCCGGGTGAGTGCGGACGCACGCTGCGCGGCCTTGGCGATCTCGCCGAGGTCGGCGGCGTGCTTGTCGGCGATCGCGGCGTCCGCGGTCAGGATCTCGGTGAACCCGAGGATCACCGTCAGGAGATTGTTGAAATCGTGGGCCACGCCCGAGGCGAGGCGTCCGATCGCGTCCATCTTGCCGGCCTGCCGCACTTGCGCTTCGAGCAGGCGCCGTTCGGTGATCTCCTCGATCACGGCAATGAAGTGCCGGGCGTGACCCTCCGCGTCGCGATGAACCGACACGTTGACCCTGGCCCAGACGAAGCTGCCGTCCCGCCGGCGGTAGCGCTTTTCGTCGATCACATGGCGGTCGATCCGCCCGGCCGCCATCTCCCGCAGCGCTTCGGCCTCGCCGGCCGCTTCCTCCGGCTGCATCTCCGCCTGCACCGCCGGATCCTGCATCTCCTCACACCGGTATCCGAGCAGATCGCAGAGCCGCTGGTTGACCCGCAGCCACCGCTGGTCGAGACCCACGTGGACGATCCCGACCGGCGCGGCGTCGAAGGTGGAACGATAGAGGCGCTCGCTCTCGACCAGATCGGCGGCGCGGGAGCCCACCTCCCCTTCGAGCATCTGGCTGTACTTGTCGTGGTAGTCGCCGTGGGCCTTCAGGCGCAGCAGGTTTCGCACCCGCAGGCAGAGCTCAGCCTGGTTGACGGGGATAGTGAGGAAATCCTCGGCGCCGGCACTCAGTCCGATCATTCTCGCGCGCCGGTCGTTGAGCGCGCTGACCATGATCACGGGAATGTTCCGGGTGGCCAGGTTGTTCTTGATGCGCTTGACCACCTCGTACCCGTCCATCCCCGGCATCATGATGTCGAGCAGAATCAGGTCGGGTGATTCGGTCGCGATCATGGCGAGCGCCTCCTCGCCGCACGACGCGCCCACCAGCCTGAAGCCTTCGGGCGCCAGCATGACTTCCAGCAGCTGCCGGTTATGCCGGTCATCGTCCACGATCAGGATGCAGGCCTGATGCGCGACCTCGTCGGGCCGCACCCGCTGGGCACGGACCGTCACCGCGGCCTCGCAGCGGCGGTCGTCACCGCGTCTTCGACGACCAGGACGGCGGCCATCTCAGGCAACCGCCATCCTCCCCGACATCGCCCGCCGCACTTCGGCCACGAAGCGCTCGCGATCGAAGTCGGCACTCTCGACAATGACCGACACGTAGCCGGTGAGCCTGGAGCGATCCGCCGGACTGATTTGCTTGGCGGTGACGATCAGGATCGGAATCAGCGCGGTCTCGGGACTCTCCTTGAGCGCTTCGACGACGCCGAATCCGTTGACGTCCGGCATCATCAGATCCAGGACGATCAGATCGGGCAGCTCCTGCCGCGCAATCTCGATCGCCTCACGCCCGCCATAGGCGCGCAGCACCGTGCTCGCCAGGTCCGTGATGCGGGTCGCGATCAGTTCCACCGCCTCGGGGTCGTCATCGACCACCAGGATCTTGACCGGGCGGTCCTGCGGCAACGGAAACAGCCCGAGATCGACCAGCGACTCGTACAGCTCCAGACGCGCGATCGGCTTCTGCATCACCGCCGCGGCCCCGAGCGAGAAGCCCTTGTTACGATCCGCGACGATCGAGATGATCACGACCGGAATCCGGCGCAGCTCCTCGACCTGCTTGATGCGCTCGAGGAACTCCCAGCCGTCCATGTTGGGCAGCATGATGTCGAGCGTAATGAGCGACAGCGGCTGCTGGGCGGCGAGCACCAGCGCCACCTCGGCGGGGCGGCGTGGACGACCGTGAAACCCTCGGCCTCGAGCTGCACGCGAATCAGATCCGCGGACTTGAAGTCGTCCTCGACGATCAGTGCGGTGCGGGGCCCGGCGGCGACGCTGTGGGGCGCGCCAACCGCGAAGGTGATCCGGCTCACCGCCGGCGCCCCGGCGGCCCTCAACGGCAGCCAGACGGTGAAGCGGGATCCCTCGTCAACCGCACTGTCGACCGCGACCGCGCCGCCGTGCAGCTCCGCGAGCAGTTTCACCATCGCCAGTCCGAGTCCCGTCCCTTCGAATTTCCGGGCGAGGCCGCTGTCGATCTGGCTGAACGGCTTGAACAGCCGTTCGAGCCCGGCGGGGGAGATGCCGATGCCGGTGTCGGTGACGCTGACCTCGAGGAACGCCTCGAACTCGCTGGCCGCCAGCGGGAAGCTCCGGCCGGTCCGGGGCCCGACCAGCCGGCCGACATCGGGGCGGCCGACCAGGCGCGCGCGAAGCGTCACCTGTCCCCCCTCGGGCGTGAACTTGACCGCGTTCGAGAGCAGGTTGTAGAGGATCTGCTTGACCTTGCGCGGATCCGCCTGGATCGCACCGAGCTCCTCGGCGACATCCATCTCGAGGTGGATCCGCTGCGCGGCGGCCTTCTCCCGGATGATCGACAGACTGTTGGCGAGGAGCGACGACACCGGCACCGGCTCGAGATCGAGCATCATCTTGCCGGCTTCGACCTTCGAGAGGTCGAGGATGTCGTTGATCAGGGAGAGCAGGTGCTTGCCGCTGCTGAAGATGTCGCCGATGAAGCCGCGCTGCTGGTCGGTCATCTGGCCCATCAGGCCGTCGCGCAGGACCTCGGAGAAGCCGATGATCGCGTTGAGCGGCGTGCGCAGCTCGTGCGACATGTTGGCGAGGA
>JBDTSX010000531.1:0-3859 GCA_039930925.1 Acidobacteriota bacterium
ACATCGTCGCGATGATGAAGAACCCGGCCGCGATCGCGACCTGCCACCGCAGCAGGGCGCGCTGGCGCCGGCGGCGCGGCGGCCCGGGGGTCGATCCGGCGGCGAGCGCGCCGCGCACGTCGATTGTGCGCGTCAGCTGGATCGCCGGCTCGAGGCCGAAGACGACCAGCGCCACGAGGAGTGACGACACGGCGACGCCCAACGCCGTCACGTTCAGCACCGGATGAAACGACAGCGTCGTCCGTCCGCCGAACGGCATCGCGAGGCTGATTTCGGTGTCTATCGCGGCGCGCAGCAACACGAACACGACATAGGACGCGATCGCCCCGCCCGCCGCGAGAATCACGCTCTCGAGGCACTGCTCCCGCACCAGCCGCCACCTCGACGCGCCGAGCGCGCGGCGCACCGCGATCTCGCGCAGCCGTGTCGTCCCTCGAGCGAGCACGAGGTTGCCGAGGTTCGTGCAGGCGACCACCAGCACCAGCCCGACGAGCGCGACGAGCGTCATCCCGAAACGGCGCACGGCCGTGTCCTCGTCCGCGATCTCGGCCATCGTCTTTGCCCGCCATGGCCGATCCGTGGCGGTGGGGCTCTTCCCCGGGTACCGCGGTGGAAACGACTGGTCGAGGCGCGCGGCGATCGTCCGCACCTCCGACGACGCCGCGGCGATCGTCACTGTTGAAGCCAGGCGGCCGAAGATCGTGAGCTGCCGGCTCTCGCGCCCCCCGTCTGATTGGGTGCCGAGCGGAATCCAGAACTGCGTGCTGGCAAGCCATCCGCGCGGACCTGTGAACGTGGGCGGCGCGACGCCGATCACCTCGTATCGCTGGCTGGAGATCGTCACGACAGTGCCGACGACGCGGGGATCGGACGCGAAGGTTCGCCGCCAGAGCGCGTCGCCCAGCATCACCACGCGCGCGGCGCCGTCATCGTCGGCCGGCTGAATCGCGCGTCCGCGCGCGGCGCTCACGCCGAGCGTCGCGAAGTACGAGCCGCTGACGGCCTCGCCCATCAGCATCTGTGTCGCGGAAGGCAGAGCCACGCGCCGAATGAGCGTCGCCGACGCGGCCATGTGGGAGAACGATGTCTGCGCCGCTCGCAGATCGTGGAAGTCCGGCGCCGACACCGTGCCTGCGAGCAGCCGTCCGCTGTAGGGCGTTGCGACGATGGCGACCCGACCGGGCTCTCGGACGCCGAGGCCGCGCAGAAGGACCGAGTCGACGATGGAATACACCGCCGTCGTGATCGCGACGCCGATCGCGAGCGAGAGGATCGCGAAGACAGTGAAGAGCGGTGTGGCCCCGAGCCGCCTCAGGGCAAGCCTGATGTCGTTGACCACGCGGGGTAGCGTAGCATCACTCGTGGCGCAGGGCCATAAGTGGATCCATTCGGACGGCCCGGCGCGCGGGCACGAATGCGGCGGCGACGCCGACGACTGCCGTAGCGGTTGATCATCGATCGAGGCTACGAGACGAACACAGCCACCGGTAAACGGAAGCGTCGGCAGACGTGGGTCACGTTCCGGGGCACGCGCAAGCAGGCCGAGACCCATCTAACCGAGCTTCTACGAGCGCAGAAGTCGCACCAAGCCGAGCTGACAATGGCGAACCGGCCGATCTACCAGGATCATGGGCTCGTCTTCGCGAAGGAGTGGGGAGGCCGCTTCAGGCGAATAACATCGGGGAGCGGCAATTCAAGCGGCTGATCGCGGCCGCCGGCGTCCGGCGCATCACCATTCACGGGCTGCGGCATACGAGCGCGACCCTTCTGCTCAAGGCCGGGGTGGCGCCCCACGTCGTGCAGCAGCCGCTCGGGCACAAGCGGATCGAGATGACCCTCGGGATCTACGCGCACGCGCTGCCTTCGATGCAGCAGGACGCCGCGCGCCGTCTGGGAGCCCTGCTCCACGGCGCTGGTTAGCTTTCCGTTAGCTACGCCCGGCCAAAGCCGGCATAATCCTCAAAATGTCTGGGGGTTTTTGAAGTTGGGGTGGATGACGGGGTTCGAACCCGCGACTTCCGGAGCCACAGTCCGGCGCTCTGCCACTGAGCTACACCCACCGCACGGCGTGCCGACGCTGACCTGCGGAAATGCGGAAGTCCTGAGTATGCAGGAGGCAGGGTCCTTCGGGTCAGCGAGCAGACAAGTCTAGCACTCCGCCGGACGAGCGGGCAACCTCGATGCTGCGGTCAGGTGATCCTACTGGCGTTCCCGCAGGACGCTGGTGCGGTCGCTGCCGTCCTGCTTGTCGAACGCGGCCTGGATCTCGACGAGGGCGCCATTTTCGACCCGCACCGCCGTCTGGTGCACGTGTGCCGACTTCCGGGTCTTGGCGTCGTACATCAGCTGATCGGCGCGGTGGATCAGTTCGGCAGCCAGCTTGCGCGCCACGCCGCGGCGGTCGGCGATCGGCCCGAGCTGCAGGCAGACGACCCCAACGTCGACGTGTACGGGACGGTCCGCCAGCCGGCGATCGTCGCGGCTCCAGTCGTGCCGTTCGACCGCTTCCTTGAACCGATCGGCAATCTCCACGGCCTCGGCGCAGCCGGGCAGGTCGGGAATCAGGAAGCAGAATTCGTCGCCGCCGAACCGCGCGTGCAGATCGCGCGCATCCCCGCCGCGCTCCACCGCCAGGAAATCTTCCGATCGAATCTGGTCCGCCAGGATATTCGCCACGCGCTCGATGATCTTGTCTCCGACGGCGTGACCAAGGGTGTCGTTGTACGACTTGAAGCTGTTGATGTCGACCACACCGACGCCGCACCACCGCACGCGCTGCTCGACAGCGAGAAACGACTCGACGCGCTCCATGAACCAGTCGAAATTGAGCAGCTTGGTCTTGGGGTCCCGGTGCGACTTCTCGGTCAACCCGGCGACCACCTCCTCGAAGTAGCGTGCGATATTGCTGACCGTCACGTCCTTCTCGGTGATCTGGCGTTGCAGGCGCGCCATTTTCTCGGCGAAGCCTTCCGACAGGGCGCGAATCGCTTCCTGTTTCGACTCCTCGACGAGCTGCCGCTGGCTGCCCACAACCCTCTCGATGGCGGCGAACAAACGCCGCTCCTCGTCCTGCTCCAAAACCAGCCGCCCGCGCACCCATTGGCGGAGATCCGCGACGGTTCGCGGCGATTCATCCTCGGAGATGGCGGCGTGGCGATCGTCGGCGGGAAAGATTTGGGCCATGGACATTCGCCTGTTCACCATCAAGGTGTGTGCCGCTGGTCCAGCCCATTTGTGCCGAATCCGCACAGATCGGCCGCAGCGCATTTTGAAGGGCAAATAACGCGAAACCCGCCGCGCGACAGGATGACCCCGCGCCACTCACGCCGCCGGACTGTTTCTGTCCTGAGCCCCGGGGGAACGTACGGAAAGGGTCTACAGTTTTTCGGCAAGAACGAATCAGCGACATGTAGCGTTTTTCGATCCAATGCCGCAGATCAGCTGAAAGAATCACGCTTCGAATGCCGTCAATCCTGCCTCAGCGCTCGGCCTTCAGTCGCGCGGCGGCGGCCTCGGCGCGGGCCAGCGCCTCGTCCAGCATCCGATTGGCCTTGGTCGCCCGGCCGTCCGCGTCGTCCCGCTTACCGGCCGCGACCTGAGCCGCGGCGTCTGCTTCGGCCAGCGCCTGCTGGGCGGCCTCGAGCGCTTCCCGTGCGAGCTCGACCCGCCTGGCTGATTTCTCCGCCTCGCGCGCCGCCCGCGCCGCTTCGAATTCCTCGCGCCGCGCAGTGTGTTCAACTTCGCGCAGCTCACGCGCCGTCTTGGTGACCTCCTCCTGCGCCCGCGCCCGCGCTCGCTCGCGCGCGCGTTTCTCTTCCGCCGTTTCACTCGTCGCGGCAGCCTTACTGCTTTTCGTGCC
>JBDTSX010000532.1:0-3848 GCA_039930925.1 Acidobacteriota bacterium
TGCTCTACACGAAGGAGTTCTTCGAGACGGTCAAGGCGCACCTCAATCCGGGCGGGGCGGTCACGCTGTTCGTGCAGCTCTACGAGAGCAACACCGCCGCGGTCAAGAGCGAGATCGCGACCTTCCTCGAAGTCTTTCCCGGTGGCGTGGTCTGGGGGAATACCAACAACGGCGCAGGTTACGACCTGGTGCTGCTCGGCCAGGTGGAGCCGACCAGGATTGACGTCGAGGCGGTGCAGAAGCATCTGACCGACCCAGCGATGGCGCCGGTCGCGCAGTCGCTCGGCGAAGTCGGCATGTATTCGGCCGTCGATCTGTTCGCCAACTACGCGGGCATGAAGACCGACCTTGCGCCATGGCTGGCGGACGCGGCGATCAATCGCGATCGCAACCTGCGGCTGCAATATCTTGCCGGGATGGGCTTCAACCTGTATCAGAGCGAGGCGATCTACGCCGACATGCTCCAGTACAGCCGCTACCCCGAGGATCTGTTCGTCGGCTCCGACGCCACCAAGGCATCGCTGCGCGCGGCGATCAATCGGATGCAGGGCAAGTAGGCGCCCGGCGGTAGTCCGACAGGCTCGGCCGGAGTAGCCAATGAGGCCGGCGTCACCGGCCGAGCCGAGGCGCTTTTCTATCGCCGGCAGCACTCCACCCGTGGGTGCTACCATGAGGACCATGTCCCTCGACGAACGCGCGTTCTTCACCGACAAACCGGAAACCCGCCAGGGCCAGTATCAGTGTCCGAAGTGCCGGCGGACCGGAGACTACGCCATCCGGTGGGTGCGGCGCCTGAAGAAGGATCGGCTGCCCTCCGGGGCCGACGAACAGGACCGCGCGAAGTTCGCGAAGCTGCGCGACTATCTTCTCAGGCTGGACGACGAGGTCAACTGCAAGACCTGCGGCAGGAAGTTCGAGATTCCCTCGCAGCAGTCGCTGCTGTTCGTGGATCAGCTCGGCGGCCTGCCCAACGACGAGGATCTCGAACGCGAGATTGCCGCGGCGTCGGGCGAACCGGAACCAGCGGCCGAGACCAAGCCGGCGATTCCGGCGCGGTTCACGCGCAAGTCGAGCGGCTGGAAGTAGACCTCTTCCCGGTCGCGGCGGGTCACTCCCCGATTACACCGGCTGCTCGCTGATCTGTCCGTCGAACAGGTAGATGTGACGGCTCGCGCGCGCGATGTAGCGGGGATCGTGGGTCGCCAGGCAGACCGTCGCTCCGTCCGCGTGCAGCTCCCCGAGCATCTCCATCAGCGCGTCTCCTGCCTTGGAGTCGAGGTTCCCGGTAGGCTCGTCCGCGAGCAGAATCGGCGGGCGCCCCGCGATCGCGCGCGCAATCGCGACCAGCTGCTGGTGGCCGCCTGACAACTGACCGGGGCGCTGCGTCGACCGGCCGGCGAGCCCGACCCGTTCCAGTGCGGCTTCCGCCCTGGTGCGTCGATCCGCGGGGCTCGCATGGCGAAGCGCCAGCGGATACTCCACGTTCTCGAAGACGGTCATGTCCGCGATCAGGTTGAAGCTCTGGAAGATCAGACCAATCTCGACATTGCGCAGCCGCTCCCGTTCGGCGGCGGACAACTGATCGGTCGGGCGGCCGTCGAGATAGTAGCGCCCGCTGGTCGGCGTATCGAGCATGGCCAGCAGCGACAGGAAGGTCGACTTGCCGCAGCCGGACGGACCCGACACCGAGACGTACTCGCCCCGGCCGATATCTACGGTCACGTCCCACAGCGCGCGGAGCGGCTCGCGCGGATCGTCCCCCTGGAACACCTTGGAGATGTGCTCGAGCCGAATGAGCGGCATGGTGGGATCGCCGGCAGCCGCCGCGTCCGGAGCGTTCTTCTTCCACCAGGGCATGCGGCGAAGCCTAGCATGATGATTCAGGAGCCCGGGAAGGATGTGACGAACGACGCGCTCACCGACTGCGCCGATCGGCGCTTTGCAGGGCCCAGCCGAGAAACCGCTCTGTGTGATACAGCGCGAGCTGAGCGCCCGGACCGAACGGCACCGCATCGAACGCATGCTCGGCCCACGGCAGCAGCAGCAGCGCGGCCGGCGTGCCGGTCGCGCGCAATCGATCGCGCAGGCTCGCGCCGAAGCGCGGCAGGACAATGTGGTCGCGGCCGCCGTACACGAGCAGGGTCGGCGGCTGGGGATGCGTCGCATAGGTCACCGGCGAGGCGTCCCCGTAGACCTCCGGCGCTCTGTCCGGCGTACCGCCCAGAAACGCTTCGAGCACCCTGCGGATGTCGATCGGGTCTGGAGACGGCGGCTCGCGGTACCCGGCCGCCAGATCGGTCGGACCGTAGTAGCTGACCACGCCGCTGACCGGCGGTCCGCCGGGCATGTATGCGGCGAGCAGGGCGAGATGCGCGCCGGCAGACCGTCCGACGAGCGCGATCCGGGAGACGTCGGCCCCGTACTCGGCGCCGTGCCCGCGGATCCACGCGAGTGCGGTTCGCACGTCGTCGATCTGGGCCGGCCATCTCCAGCGGGGCGCGTGCCGGTAGTCGATCGCGAAGACGATGTACCCACGGGCGGCGAAGTATCGCGAGAAGCCGCTGTTGTCTCCCGGCTGGCCGCGCTGCCACGAACCGCCGTAGATCTGGACGATCGCCGGGTACGTTCCCGGCGCGACCGGCGTGTGCACATCGAGGTGCAGCGGCACCCCCTCGGGTGAGGCGAACTCGATCCCGCGCGTGACCCGCTCCTCGCCGCCGTCAATCCCGCGAAACAGGTCGGCGGCGACGATCGGCCGCGTTCGCGTCTCCGCGGCGCCGGGCCGCCGGGCGTCGTCCATTACGGCGGCGCCGAAGGCGTCGCGCATCGCCTGCTCCAACCGCGGCACCGCGAAGCCTGCCTGTGCGAGCGGCACGATGGCCAGCGCCACGCTGGCAGAGGAGAGGACCAGCGCCAGGCGAGCGGCGCGGCTGACGCGGAGATGGCGGGCCACGGCGGTTTCGATCAGCACCGCAAGCGCGAGCACATAGACGCTGAGCTCGGGAATTCCCACCGCGGGATAGAGCATCCAGGGGGCTGCCGGAGGCAACACGATCCAGATCGCGGCCAGGAAGAGGATCGCTGAAAGAAGGACGCTGAGGCGTGCCGGATGTGCGCTCAGGCGCGGTGGCACGCCGGGCGTGTCTCCACCGGCGACACCGTGGTGTCAGGAGCGGTCGGCGAGGCTGGCAGGCAACGCACATCATCCTCGAGCGGGTCAGTGGGTCAGCGCGTAGAGCAGGATGTTGACGCCGGTCGCGTAGCCTTCGACCGAGAAGGTGTAGAAGTACTGCGGGTCCGCCGCTTCCTGCTCGAACGCGTCCCCGAAGTCGGTGTTGTGCGTGATGAACGCCATCATCCGGCCCTTCTTGTCGAACATGGCGCGGGCGTGCGGGACGGCGCTGTCCTGCCCGCGTTCGGACGTGCCTCCGCCCATGCTTCGCCACGCGTTGATCGACGGAATCTGGATGACCCGCTTCACTTCGAACTGCGAGTGAAAGAGCGGGTGGGTCAGCGGGACGTCCACGATCGGATAGTCCGCGAGCGGCAGGACCTTGTTGATTTCGCGCTCCCAGATCTGCCAGGCGTACTCGCCCCAGAAGTCGTCAGCCCAGAGGAACCCGCCTTTGAGCAGGTACTCTCGGAGCCGTTCCGCTTCGGCCGGACTGAAATAGATCGATCCGACCTCGGTCATCATGATGAACGGGCACTGGAACAGCAGGTCGTCGGTGAGGCGGATGACGACGTGATTCGGCTCGTTGGTGGCGGGGTCGCGGCTGATCCGCGTCCGGGTCAGCTCCGAGAGGCGGATCGACAGGTTGATGTCGGCCCTCGGGTAATCAACGCCC
>JBDTSX010000533.1:0-3832 GCA_039930925.1 Acidobacteriota bacterium
ACGCGAACTGGCGGGATCGCCTTGCGGCATTTCTGGCGAGCTCGATCTCGCTCGTCGTGCCGGTCGGGCTCTACACGATCTGCACGTCGAACCTGACCAACGCGTTCGGCCAGTCTCTCTTCGGCATGGGCCTCGCGGCGCTGCTCTGCGCGCACCTGCGGCGGGGATGGATTTTCGCCTCGGTCGGTGCGGCACTGCTCTGCGCCGGCTTCCTGTCGCACTTCAGCACGTTTTCGGTGGGTGTCCCGCTGGTCATGGTGTGTGCGGCGGCGGTGTTTCTCGGCGGCGCCGGCATCACGCGGCGCACGGCGATCGCGCTGTCGCTCGCGCTGGTCATCGCGGCCAGCGCCTCGGTGGCCGTCTACTACGCGCATTTCATGCCCGTCTACCGCAAGACAGCCGAGCGGATCCTCGCCCGCGAGGGGGAGGCGGCCACACGGTCGATGGTCGCGCCGGCCAGCGTCAAGGCGGGGCGCGTCACGCTGACGGTCTGGAGCGAGTTCGGAGCGGCGATTCTGCTCGGCTCGATCGTCGCCGGCGGGCAGCTGCTTCGCGCCCGCGCACGCGATCCGTTGACGCTCGCCCTGGCCGGGTGGGCGGCGGTGGTGGTCGGATTCTGGCTGCTCGGGATCGTGACCGCGGTGGAAATGCGCGCCAGCCTGGCGGCGCTGCCGCTGGCGGCGATCCTGGTCGCCGCCGCGCTCGCCAGGGCGGCACGCGACGGCCGCTGGGCCCGCGTGGCTCTCGCGGCTGCGCTCGCCTCGATCGTCCTGCACGCGATCAGCGACTGGACGATGTGCCTGGGGCTCGAGCGCTTCTGGCTGGTGTGACACCGGTCGGGTCGGCTTTAGACGGACCTGACAAACGGGATACCGGTGGGATCCGGCTTTAGCCGGACCTGACAGGCGTCCCGGTTACTTCTTCTTGAAGACGCGTTTCACGTCGAGACCGAACTTCGGCTGTTGGCGGCTGCCGCGAATGTTGATCGGAAGCACCGCACCGGCGCCGTCCTTGCGGAACAGCGGATCGACCACTTTCAGGAGAGTGCTCTTGATGCCGCCGCCGGCCGCCTGCGAGACCGTCGCCTTCATCCGGACGGTCCCCTCGAAATCGAGCACTTCGCTCTTCAGACCGTAGGATCCCGCGATCAGTATCGTGGCGCCCGGAATCGTGAACGTCGAGTCGCGCAACGTGAGCAGACCGCGGTCGAGGCGGAATCTGGTGTGGAATTTTGACGCGACGTCCTGCGTCGTCTCGACTGGATTGAGCCCCCGCGCACGCTCGCTCATGTCGGAAATCTTCGACTGGGCCTCGCCGGTGAATCGCGCGCCCCGAACATCGACGTCCCCGGACAGCTCGAGCCGCTCCATCACGGTTTCCGGGCCCGCCGGCAGGTTCAGGTCGGCCTCGAGCGCCAGCCGGCCGGTCAGGATCGGCTGGTCTGTCTTGACGGTGAGGAGCAGGACGTCCTCGATGCGCCCGTCGTCGATCTTGACGTGCACTTGCACGGTCCGACCCTTGACTCCATGCTCCCCGACAATCGCTCCCTTCGCCGTCAGCGGCGTGTTCTGAAGCTTGGCGGAGACGGCGTTGAGGTAGGTATCACCATCGGTGCCATCGACCACCGCCTCGAATTTGGTCTCGAGCGGGATCGGATGCGCGCCCGTGTTGACCCGGAAATCCGGCGTACGAGTTTCACCGGAGACGCTGATGCGATCGAGCTGGCCGCTGAACGTGCCGGTCGAATCGAGCATGCCACCGATCCCTTTGATCGTCGACAGGTCGGCATGGTTGAACGTGTAGGTGCCGGTCAACGGCGAGCTCCCCGGATCGTCGCGCCCCCACGGACCGAACGTTCCCCGTGTCTGCACGAGTCCCTTCGGGAGCGGGTTGGTGATGTCGGCGACGAAGGACATCACCTTCGCCTTGCCGAGCGGCTCGAGCGTCAGCCGGTGCACCGCAAAGACCTTGGGCTTCTTGTCGCTGCGCCGCGGGATCAGGACGATCGACGCGTCCTCGGCGACCACGCTGTCGACGACAATCGCGGCCGGGCCGCCGCTGTCGTCGTCTTGATGCATCCCTTTCAACTCGATCGAGCCGGCGGCCGCCGCCGTATCGCCGGCGGCGCGCTTGAAGCCGCCCGGCGGAATGTTGAGCTCGAGGCCGATCAGCGTCACGGTTCGGAAGCGGCGAGGCCTGGCCAGCAACCCGAACAGGCCGCCGTCCACCGTGAAGCTCTTGATGGAGACCATCGGAGGCACGTCCCGCCGGCCCTTGTGCCGGATGACCAGGCCCGCTCCGTAGACGTGCACGGACGGAAAGGTGTCGACGCTGAAGTCCGCCATCTCGACTTCACTATCGAGGCGGTCGGACAGCGTCTTGATCACCAGCGCGCGCAGCGTCGAGCTGCGAGAGGTCACGCCGGCCACGATCGCAACCGCGACGAGCGCTCCCCCGACCACGCCAATCGTCCATCTGACTGCGCGCGACTTCATGGCACCGCGATGGTATCAGACTGTCTCTGTGGGCGTGAGCGCGAGGCGCGCCGACCGGTCGAGCTCCAGCCGCGAACGCCTGGCCGCACGATCTACAGTGAAGAGGTCATCTGAAGAGGTCATCTCGAACCGGCCAGAGGAGACGTGACGTGCACCAGTTGTTGAACAGGCTGACCGGCTTTGCCGTGGTGGTGTCGCTGGCGGCCGCCGGAGCTCCGCCGTCGGACCGCCCCGTGCAGCTCACCCGCGAGGAAGCCGCGACGATCACGCGAGCGATCGAGCAGGACCGCGCCGAGAGCGAGCGCGCGTTGAAAAGCGACCCGACCTCGTACCTGGCGGCGGTCGCGCGACAGGATTTCGGCGCGCGAAAGACCCTGACGGTTGGCGCGGCCGGGGACAACGACGTCCAGGTCACGGCGCCGGGAGTGGCGGCGCATCACCTGCGCGTCGGCGTGGACGGTGGGCAGTTCCACGTCCAGGCCGTGGACGCGGCGGCGCGATTCACCCCACAGACGAAGGATCCGGCGGCTGAAAAGGAGCTGCGAGAGGCCACCGTCGGTCCGTCGTACATCAGAGTCGGCCGGCTGACGCTGCGGCTCTCACATCAGGGATTTCCCGCGATCATCGTCTTCGATCCCGAAAGCCCCCATTTCAAGACCTACAAAGGCTACGCCTTCTTTCCCGTCGATCTGCAGTTCCGCTACGAGCTGACCCTGACACCGACTCCGCGGCAGGACACGGTGATCATCATGTCGACGCGCGGCAACCAGCGTCCGGCGCAGCGGCTCGGGTGGTTCGATTTCATGGTCGGCAAGGTTCCGTGCCGCCTGGAAGCCGTCCGTCTGCTGGAGCCCGGCGTCGGCGAGAACGACGTCTCGATTTTCTTCCGCGACGCCACGACCGGGCACGAGACATATCCCATCGCCCGCTATGTGGACGCGATCAAGCAGCCGAACGGACGGTATCTCGTCGACTTCAACACCGCGTCGAATCCGGCGTGCGCCTATTCGGAGTTCTACAACTGCCCGATTCCGCCGAAGGCGAACGTGCTGAAGGTGGCGATCCGCGCCGGCGAGAAGGATTCCCACTACCACTGACGGTCGGGGCTCGGGGCTCGGCTCGGGATCTCACGGGACACGGCGCGCCGGGGTTGGCGGCGGCAGCGCCTTGCGCGGGAGCTTCTCGTCCCGCATCGCGGCGTTATAGGCAAAGACCGCCGCCACCGTCGCCAGCTGCACGACGTCGTCGCGCTGGACGCGCTCGTAGAGGTCCATGTTCGAGTGATGCGTGCGCGAGTTGTACTCGAGCCGATCGACCATGAACTGAAATCCCGGCAG
>JBDTSX010000534.1:0-3818 GCA_039930925.1 Acidobacteriota bacterium
TGGATCGCGCGCATGAAGCGGGCGATTCATTCACTGGGCTGGCGTTTCAGCGCCGACCGCATGGTGATGGACTACGTGAACAAGACTTACATCCCCGCGGCGGGCGGCACCAGCAGCGATCTCCGCAGCTGTTAGCGTCCACCGCACCCTCCGCTTGGCGGCCGTCCGTCCGGCTGAAGCCGGACGCCACAGGGAGGGCCGCACTCGTCCGGCTGAAGCTGGACGCTACGCGGAGAGCCGCACTCGGTCCGGCTGAGGCGCGACGCTGCAGGTTCACCGGGCGCGACACATTTCGGCCGGCCGCCACCGATCCGCCCGGTTGGAGTAGCATGCCCGGTGTATCGGCACGCGCGTCGGCGCGTCCGGTCGGAGGGTGAGCTCATGAAAATCTGCAGTCTGCTGGCGGTCTGCCTCGCGTCGCTGACGCTCGGCTCGCGTCCGGCGAGCGATACCAGCGTCAGCTACCCGGCCAAGCCGGGCGCGGGCCAGGGGCGGCACATCGTGTTCCTGGCCGGCGACGAGGAGTATCGCAGCGAAGAGGGGCTGCCGATGCTCGCCAAGATTCTCAGCCAGCGACACGGCTTCAAGTGCACGGTGCTGTTCTCGGTCGATGCGGACGGCGTCATCGATCCGAAGAGCGGGAAGTCGCTCTCCGATCCCGCCGCGCTGGACACCGCCGATGCCGTGGTGATGTTGCTGCGCTTCCGCGCCTGGCCGGATGCAGACATGGCCCGGTTCGATCGGCTCCTGAAGGCCGGCAAGCCGATCATCGCGCTCCGCACCAGCACGCACGCGTTCAATGGTTTTCCAAAGGGCAGTCCGTGGGAGTCCTGGAACTATAACAACCAGGGGGGCTTCGGAAAGCGCGTGCTCGGCGAGACCTGGCTGACCCACTGGGGGAAGCACAAGAGTGAAGCGACCCGCGGCCTGATCGAGCCGTCGCAGCGAGCCAATCCGCTGCTGCGGGGCATCACCAGCATCTTCGGCGACTCCGACGTGTACGAGGCGTATCCACCGGCAGACGCGACCATTCTCGTGCGCGGCCAGGTGCTGCAGGGATTGACCGCCGATGCCCCCCCCGCCGACTATCGGAAGGCGCGGTCCACCGACAAGCAGGAGCAGGGCATCAATGATCCGGCGATGCCGGTCGTATGGACCCGCCTGAACCAGAACGACGGCAACACCACCAATCGCATCCTGGCCACGACGATGGGGGCTGCGACCGACCTCGAGAACGAAGGGCTGCGGCGGCTGATCGTGAACGGCGTGTATTGGGGCCTCGGCCTCGACGTCCCGGCACACGCCGACGTGACCTACGTGGATGAATACCTTCCGTCGTTCTACGGCTTCGACGGGTTTCGCAAGGGGCTCCACGCCACCGACTTCGAGTTGGGCAAAAAGGTGCCGGGCCAGCCGCTCGCTAGACCTCAGAATCACTAGTCGCTGGTCGCTGGTCATGATGGGCGAATGCAGGAGGTGACGAGGATGCATCGCAGGGCGTTTGTTCGACTGATGGCCGCGGCTGCCTCGATCAAGGCAGCGGCGCGGCTTGCGGCGTCAGCGCCGTCGGCTTCCTCCGGCGTGCTCTCGCCGGCGCCGGCGGGGTTGGTGCCGGGCGCTCAGATCCGCCAGGGGCTGCCGCCGCTCCGGATCGTCTCCTCGTTTGCTCCGGCGGCGACTCCGGGCATGCCGGGTCCTTACCCGGGAACGGTCGTTGCCGTCCGATCCGACAAGTGCGTCGACACCACCGCCGGCGCCGCCGACGCGGCCGTGGTGCGGGAGATGATGACGCGCGGCATGCGCGTCTTGACCGGGGCGGCGACGGCCGAGGATGCGTGGCGCCGATTCTTCACGCCGGCGGACGTGGTCGCGATCAAGGTCAATTGCGGCGGCTATCCCTTCTGTGTGTCGGCGCCCGAAATTGTCGCCGAGTGCGTCCGCCAGTTGATCGCCGTCGGCGTGCCGCTGCCACAGATTTATCTCTACGAGCGCTTTCAAAGTCAGCTCGACGAGGTCAACTACGCGCCGTCGCTCCCGCAGGGGCTGCAGATCGTTGCCGCCGAGCGCGCCAATCGCTACACCGATAACAGCGGCTACGATCCGGCGGTGTATCTCGAGGCCGATCTGTTCGGCGAAGAGGACACGCGCTCGAGCATGATGCGGCTGGTGTCGCGCCGGGTCACCAAGATCATCAACATCCCGAACATGAAGGACCATGGCGCGACCGGAGTGACCGGCTGCCTGAAGAACATCGCCTACGGCAGCTTCTCCAACGTCGCGCGGACGCACCAGCAGGGAAAATCCCACACCTACTCCGTGGTCGGCACCCTCGCGTCGATCGAGCCGTTGCGCTCGCGGACGGTGCTGCAGATCATGGACGGCATACGAGGCGTGTGGCACGGCGGGCCATTCGCACGGACCCAGCGATACGTCTTCTATCCAAAACAGATCATGTTCGGGACCGATCCCGTCGCGATCGATCGGCTGCTCCTCGACATCATCGACGACAAGCGGCGCGCCGAGGGGGCGATCTCGATCTGGGATCGTTCGCCCGCCTCGCTGAAGATGGACGACGCGCGCGCGCGCGACGCCGACCCGAACGTCAACATCATCATCCGCGAGCCGGGGCACATCGAGTACGCCGCCTCGCTCGGGCTCGGCGTCTACGACCGCAAGCAGATCAAAGTGCAGGACGTCACGGTATGACGCCGCTGCTCCTGATCGCGCTGTCGATTCCCTGTATCTACTGGACCGACGGGGCCGATAGCCGCGCGAAGCTGGACGCGGCGGGAATTTCCAGGATCTGCGTGCCTGCCGGGCAGGCAGACCCGTGGCGCGACACCGGGCTGACGGTGACGGCCGTCACGCCCTCTGAGCTGGCCTCCCGCGAGGCGCTGCCGGCGCCTGGCGTCACCGCGCGTGCCGGCGTCGCGTCTCCGACGCGCAGCCCGTGGATCATTGCCAACGGATGGCGCTTCATGCGGCGTGCCGGCGGCCGCTATCTCTCCGACGCACCCGCTGGAAAGGCCGCGCTCGCCGCCGCGGAGGCGTTCATGTACGGCGCGGATGTCATGCTGAAGATCGATCCCGCCGACCTCGAGACGCTCGCGGCGATGCTGAAATTCCTCCAGACGTTGCCGGCCGCCGACCTGCCTCCGGTCGCGGATCTCGGAGTCGTGGACGACGGCTCCGCGCTCACCGGTGAGGCGATGAATCTGCTCGCGCGGCGGAACCTGCTGTTTCAGGTTGTGCCCTCACCCGCGGCCCAGTTCCGCCTCAACATCGTCCTCGGCTCGCCGGCCTACCCGCTCGCCGACGCCGCCGATCCGAGCGCCTTCGCGCTCAAGGTCCGCCGGCAGCTCGGCGACGAGGAGCGGAGCGTTCGAATCTACGGCAGTGAAGTGGTCATCTGCCGCCTGACCGGAGACGCCGGCCGCGTCAGGCTGCACCTGCTCAACTACGGCGGGCGGGAGATCGAAGGGCTGCATGTCCGCCTGCGCGGCGCCTATCGGGACGGCCAGCTGTACACGTCAGCAGCCGGACGCCTCCCGCTCGACGATTTCGCCGTCGCCGGCGGGGACACGGAGTTCTCGGTGCCCAAGCTCGAGACGTATGCCGTAATCGACTTGCAGCGCGCGCGCTGACGGCTGCAACCCGGGGCTCGGGGCTCGGGGCTCGAGCTCGTGAGAGCCGGAACGGCTATCAGCTTCATTTCCGGTTTGAAACTGACGGGGGCGTCCCGCGCCTCTCTTCCGGACCGGCTCCCGGACCCCGGACCCCGGACCCCGGACCCCGGACCCCGGACCCCGGACCCCGGA
>JBDTSX010000535.1:0-3778 GCA_039930925.1 Acidobacteriota bacterium
TCAGCCCGAACGTCCTGCTCCGTCCGATCGTCCAGGACACGCTCTTCCCGACGATTTGTTATGTCGCGGGCCCGAGTGAGCTCGCGTATCTCGGGCAGCTCGGCGGCGTCTACGAGCAGTTCGGCGTGCCGATGCCGCTGATGTATCCGCGGGCCAGCGCCACGCTGGTGGACGCCCCCACCGCGCGGTTCCTTCAGAAGTACGAGTTCCCGATCGAAGAGCTGCAGCGGCAGGATGAATCGGCGCTGAACCGCCTCCTGCAGTCGCTGCTGCCGCCCGAAGTCGAGCAGGCTCTCGCCCGGGCGGACCAGGCGGTGCACGAATCACTGCAGCGCGTCATCGACGCGATGCCGGCTCTCGATCCCACCCTCGCGGGGGCGGCGCGCACCACGCTCGGAAAAATGGAGCACGACCTGCGCGGACTGCAGGCCAAGGTCATTCAGACGGCCAAACGCCGCGATGAAACACTGCGGCGTCAGTTCAAGCGCGCCCAGGCCCAGATTTTTCCGCAGGGCCATCCTCAGGAACGCACGCTCGCGGTCGTCTTCTTCCTGAACCGCTATGGACCCGCGCTCGTCGATCGCCTCCTGAGCGAGCTGCCGCTGGAGCTGGGACGCCACTGGATCATGACGATTTAGGGCTGAGGGCTCTAAGCCGATTCCGCCTGAAGCCTTACACCTTCAGCCTGCAGCCCTCGTTCCGCGGCGCGCAGGCGCGCCACCGCCCCATCCAGCCACCGCCCGTCCGAAGCCAGCAGCCCCCGCGACTCGTTGATCGCGCGCGCGGTCTCCGAGGGAGCGGGGCCGCCGAAGGTCCTGCGCACCTCCACGAAGTGACGCGCGCTCAAGAGGTGATCGAGCGCCGCGTCGTCGTAGTCCACCGCGCGCCCGAGGACGGGCAGCGACACTTCCCGCAGGATCGCGGCGCGCGACTCGGCCGGGCGGCGGGTGCACTCGCCGACGAAACGCGACGCGATGGTGTGTCCGGTCTTGAAGGGGACGCCGTGGTCGCGGGTGAGGGTATCGGCCAGTTCCGTCACCGTGATCCAGCCCAGCTCGGCGCGTTCGGCCATCTTCGCGCGATCGAAGCGCGCCGAGCCCAGCGCCGCGGCGACCAGCCGGACGGCGCGGTTGGCGTCCCGGAACATCGAGGTGACCAGCGGCTGCAGATCGTCCTCGGTGTCCACGATGTCGCCGAAGGGGGTGTTGTGGACGCTGAGGAGCACGGCTGCCGCCTGGCCGAGCGCCTTGCTGCCGATCGCGCGCGCGTGCTCGAGCGCCACCGGGTTGCGCTTCTGCGGCATGATGCTGCTGCCCTGGACGAACCCGTCGCCGAGCCTCAGATATCCAAACTCCGTGGTGCACCAGAGCAGCAGGTCCTGAACCACCCGACCCAGCCCCGCGAGCAGCACCGCCGTTGCAGAGACGCTCTCGAGCAGGTAATCGACGGTGGCGATACTGCCGTAAGTGTTCCCGGTGACCCCGTCGAATCCGAGCAGCGACGCCGTGCGGCGGCGGTCGATCGGAAACCCGGTCCCGGTAATCGCGCAGGCCCCGAGCGGATTGAGGTTCGTGCTCGCGTATGCGGCGCGCAACCGCGCGGTGTCCCGCTCGAGCTGTTCGACAATCGCGAGCAGGTAGTGGGCGATCGTGGTCGGCTGCGCCGGCTGAGTGTGCGTGTGCGCCGCAAACACGTCCTCGCGGTGAGCGTCGGCGAGCGCGACCAGCACGCCGCGCAGCCCGGCGACGCCCTCGATCACGCCGAGAATCATCTCCCGCTGCCGCATCCGGTACATCGTCATGTCGATGTCGTTGCGCGAGCGCGCCGTGTGCAGCCGGCCGGCGGACTCTTCGCCGCAGGCCTCGACGATCAACCGCTCGATGTAGAAGAACAGGTCCTCGCAGGTGCCGTCGTAGCGGACGTCGCGGACGCCTTCGGGACGAATCGTATCGAGCGCCCGGGCGATCGTGGCGGCCTCTCCGGCGGAAACGATGGCCTGCTCGCGGAGCATCACCAGGTGCGCATAGTGGATCGCCATCAGCGGGGCGATGAACTGCGCCTTGGCATCCTCGAAGTTGTCGTTCAGCACGCACGCGACGTACTCGGGATCGAATCGCATGCGGCTAATTCGCTCCCAGGCTGAGCAGGTTGGCCAGCAGTTTGTACGCGCCGTCGGTGCCGGCCGGCAGCTGGCGCCAGAGTCCGAGGCCGATGTATAGCCATCGTCCCTTGCCGAAGCGCGCCTCGACGAGGGCGCCGATCTTGGGTCCGGGGTTGGACGGAAACGGATCGGTCATCCGGATCAGATCCACGTAACGCGGATCGTGCTGGGCGAGAAAGTAGGTGCCGCGTTCCTGCACCCAGCCGGACCAGTCAGCGGGCGTCATCCGGTTGGGCGTGTTGAACACCGGATGGTCAGGGACCAGGATCTCCACCGGCGCGTTCTCGTCGGTGACCCGATCGGTGCCATTCTTCGCCGGGAACGGTCCATACTGCGCCTGGTTGAACTCCTGCTTGTTGTAGTTCACGAGCATGACGCCGCCGTTTTCGACGTAGCGCAGCAGACGCCCGTTGTTCGCGACCAGGTCGGGCCGGCGCTCGTAGGCACGTACCCCGGTCACGATCACGTTGTAGCCGGACAGATCGCCGGAGGCGAGCTCCTTCGAATCGATCAGATGCACCAGCGCGCCGAGCTGCTCAATCGCCGCCGGCATTTCATCCCCGACCCCCATGATGTAGCCGACTCGGAGCCCGGTCGCTGTCTTGACGTCCATCACCTTGATCCGAGTGTGCGCAGGCTCGATCACATGACGCCGGTGAATGTGCGGGTACTCGACCACCTCGTACCCGCTCGTCGAGACGACGTTCGAGTCGGTCGCCGAGGCCACGCGCGCGTCCACACCGTACTCGCCGGCGGCGACGCTCGCTCCGGCCGTGACGGTGAACTGCACCGTCGCATCCTCGTCCTGCCGCACGAACGTGACCGGCGCGGACGCCGGACTCACCTGCCAGCCGGCCGACGCGCTCAACGACACCGCGGCCGTGACCGGCCCGGTCAGATTGTTGCTCACCGCCACCTGGATGGTGCGGCTACGGTTCCCCGCGCCGGTTGCGGCTGCACCCCGCGCCGTCGTCGTTGCCGCGGCCGCGGGAACGACGGCGATCGCCGGCGTCAGACGCACGGCGAAGGCCGGGACGACCTGCAGCTCCATCCGTTTCTCGCCGGCGAAGAGATCGCTGTAGCGGTACTCGACCGGCCGTTCGACGACGATGTCGGTGCCGCCGATCGTCAGCCGGAAGGTGGCGCGGAACGGCGTCGGTGTGAACGGCAGCCCGAACGGCACGCCAGGCTCGAAGTCGTACCGCGCCGCATCGGTCCGGGCCTTCCAGTACGGCGTGGACAGCGGCAGGGCGGCAATGCGCAAATCGGCCGTGCACGACGCCGCGGCGTTCTGCTGGATGTCGCCCGTGCACGAGGCGGGCGGCCCGTCGAATCCTGAGAGGCTGACCGCTTTCAACGCCACGTCGGCTGGTCCGTTATTGCCCACCGCGATGGATATTTTCACCGGCTGTCCCGCCACGACCGTCCCGTCGTCGGCCAGCGCTTCGAGCCGGATCCCGTGCGTCAGCAGGAGCGCCGACTCGAACTGCGCTTCTTTCTGCGCCAGCCGGAACTCAATCTCGTATCGGGCGTCTCCCGACAGGCCCATCGAGCCGAGCCGCGCGCGCAGGTCCCGAAGACGTGCCAGACCGGCCCCAATCGGCTGGACAGCGGCCG
>JBDTSX010000536.1:0-3772 GCA_039930925.1 Acidobacteriota bacterium
CGGATTTGCGGGCGCGAGGACTCGAATTGTCAGGCGTTCTCGCGGAGACTTGGCTGTCCCCGCGGTCCGCGGTCGGGCTACGTGCCGCAAAAGGTACGATAGGAGCGATCGCCCGAACCGGGCGCACTGAACATCGGCAGCTCCCGATCGTGATTGTAGGGTGTCGCCAACACGTCCAGCAGCCGTTCCGTGGCCGACAAGTCGCCCCTCCCCGTCGCAGCCAGGAGCGCTTCCTCCACCTTGTGGTTTCGCGGAATGAACGCCGGGTTGTGCCGCCGCATCAGGGCCTGCGCCTCAGCGGCGGACTGCGGCTGCCGCCCGCGACGACCCAACAGGCGATGGTGCCAGGCTTCCAATTCGGCGTCGGCAATCGGGGCGTCCCCGACCAGACGGCCGGAGGTCAACAACCGGAACGTGTTCGTGAAGTCGGCCGAGCACCGCTGCATCCACGCGAGCAGGTCGTTCATCAAAGCCTGGTCATCGGCTTCCTGCGTGAAGAGTCCCAGCTTCGCCCGCATGCCGTTCAGCCAGTGATGCTCGAACAGCACCGGGAAGCGCTCGAGGGCGGCCGTTGCCCGCTCCACGGCCCGCTCCGCGTCGGGATCGAAGAGCGGCAGCATCGCCTCGGCGAGCCGCGCGAGATTCCACTGCGCAATCGGCGGTTGGTTGCCGTAGGCGTACCGCCCCCCGTGATCAATCGAGCTGAAGACGGTGGCGGGATCGTACATGTCCATGAACGCGCACGGCCCGTAATCGATGGTTTCGCCGGACAGCGCCATGTTGTCGGTGTTCATCACGCCGTGGACGAAGCCGACCAGCTGCCAGCGCGCAATCAGCGAGGCCTGCCGTGCGAGGATCGCCTCGAACAGCGCGATGTACGGCTCCGCCGCATCGGCGAGCTCCGGATAGTGCCGCGCGCGCGTGTAGTCCGCAAGCGCCCGCGCCGCCCCCTCGTCGTCGTGCGCCGAAGCCCACTGCATCGTGCCAACGCGGAGATGGCTGGCCGCGACGCGCGTGAGCACCGCGCCGTCGAGCACGGTCTCGCGATACACCGACTCCCCGGTCGCGGCCACGGCGAGGCTCCGCGTCGTGGGAATGCCGAGCGCGTGCATGGCCTCGCTGACGATGTATTCCCGCAGCATCGGACCGAGCGCGGCGCGCCCATCACCCCGCCGCGAGAACCGCGTCGGCCCTGCCCCTTTCAGTTGAATGTCCACGCGATCGCCGCGCGGCGTGATCTGCTCCCCCAGCAGGATCGCACGACCATCCCCAAGCGCCGTGAAGTGACCGAACTGGTGACCCGCGTATGCCTCGGCGATCGGGCGCGCGCCAGGCGGCAGAGCATTGCCGGCGAACAGCGCCGCACTCTCCGGGCCCTCGAGCGTCTCGACGTCGAGGCCAAGCGCTGTCGCCAGCGCCCGGTTGAAGGCGACGATGCGGGGGGCGCGGACGACCGTCGGCGCCGCATCCGCGTAGAAGAGCTGCGGCAGTTCTGTGAAGGTGTGCTCGAGTTGCCAACCGGCCATTCCAACCATGATAGCGGAGGAGCGCGGCCGAGCCACCTGTAACGCGCTATGACGACTTGATGACCACGAACCACGCGGCGACGATTGGCCCCTGCGGACCGCGACCCCGGCCGCCGGCTGCCGGTGGCGGCGCGTCAGCGGCGGGGGCCGGAGCCGGCCCGCGCTGCGGCTGAAAGAGGTAGACGTTGTGCGTCGCCGGATCGACCGCGATGGTCTTGGCGCCGGCAACCGTGTCAACGGTCGCGACGACCGAGTATTTGTCGGGCGAGTCCTGGTGGACGACCGTGACATTCCCCTCGCCGCCGTTCGGAATGAATATCAGCTTCTTCGACGGATCCCAGCCGAGAGCGTCAACCCGCGTACCGTTCGGGATCGAGGCCACGACCTTGCCCGTCGTCGCATCCACCGCGACCGAGGTCTTGCTGCAGCCGGCGAAAATGCGGTTCGACGCCTTGTCGTACGCGATACCCGTCGGCCCTTCGCACGGCGCAAGCGGCCAGGAGGCGGTCGCCTTCCAGGTCTTGACGTCGATCACCTGGATAGTGTTTTTTCCCTCGTTGTTGACGAAGATGCGGCCTTTGCCGTCGGCCGCTGCCCCCTCGGGCGCGGTGTCCTCGAGTTCGACCGTGGCGACGATGTCGCCGGTGCCGGGATCGATTGCTGTCAGGGTGCCGATCGGACGGGTGTGATTGGTGAGGATAATCTTGTCGTCAGGCTCGTCGTACATGATGCCGTCCAGCCCCGGGCCGACCTTGATCTGCTTGAGCACCGCCAGCGTCTTCAGATCGAACATGGTGACCGTCTGATCGCCGCTATTGGTGGTAAAGCCATGGCCGGCTTTCGTGGCCAGGCCGGCGCCGTGGACGCCCGGCGTGTTCCCGATGTCGCCGAGCACCTTGCCGGTCGGGCCCTCGATCACCATCATGTGCGTGGATCGCGACACGAACACGCGGCCGGTCGCCGCCTCGACCGCGACGTAGTCCGTGCCACCGTCCCCCTTGATGTCAAACTTTTCCACCTTGAACCCTTGTGCGCGCCCCACTCCGGGGGTCGCGAGGCCGAGCGCGGACAGAAAAGCCAGCGTGGTCAGTACGCGTGTGGTCATACGTTCCTCCATGATTATGAGAAGCCGATCAGCGAGGCGATGATAGCGAGTCGAAGATGTCGGCACGATGACAGATACCGTGGCTCGAGCGACACTGGTGAATTCTGCCGCCGCGATGACCTCGACGAGACTGGGTCACAGCGCCGCCTCCGCCGCGCCTGCGTGCGTCACGCCTGGCCCCGGCCGGCGGCGCCCCACCAGCGCGAGGTAGGCGGTGGGCACGAGAAAGAGGGTCACCAGCGTCGAGAGGCTGAGTCCGCCGATCACCGCGAGCTCCCCCTCATCCGTGACCAGCGCGGCGACGGGAATGACGAGCACTGCGGTGTGATGCTCGCTGACAATTTCCACCTGTACCGTGGTGCCCGGGGAGACACCGTGCGCGCGGCGCGGCGACGCCCTGGGAAAGGAGCGACGACAGCCGGGTGAAATTCGCTCTGGCGGCCTCGAGCCGCGCGCCGAGATCCGCGGCGAGCGTCGGGATGTCGAACACTCAGGCAGTTGCAGCGTCTCGTGCGCGTTGCGCCAGAGTGCGGACGTCGAGCGACATCTGCACACGGAGGGTCGCGGCCGCTGCTTCAAAATAGGGCGCGCCGCGCCTCGTTCCTGATGTCCGCGATTGCGCGACCGAGATCGGCTTCATTGACCGCGATGGTCGAGGTCGCCAGGTCGATCCGACGCTGCCGCTTGCCGCCGAGCTCGAGCGGGAGCACTACTGACGCCGAGCCACACCGCCAGGACCGCCACCCTACGCATCGTGCCGGCCCACCGTCGCCATGTGTCCGTTCTACTTCAAACCGTAGACAAGGACATGGAAGGAGTTCGGATCGTTGCCTCGGCCACCCGAGGCATTCGGTTTGGCGGCCGCCACGTAGAGCTTGTGTGTGACGGGATCGAGTGCCATCGTCCTCGATCCCGGGGCCGTGTCGATGGTCTGAACGACCGTCATCTTGTCGCCGTCGACCTTGGCGACGGTGATCTTGCCGTCGCGGCACGAACTGAACGCACGCTTGTTGCCGGCATCGTACCAAGTCGCATCCGTGCCCGCGCAGATCGGGACGCTGGCCACGACCTTGCCGCTGGTCGAATCCATCATCACCATGAACTTGCCGGCGCCGACGAACAGGCGATGGCTGGCGGCATC
>JBDTSX010000537.1:0-3768 GCA_039930925.1 Acidobacteriota bacterium
CCTCCATCGGCATCCACTGGTAGGCGGTGCCGGGTTTCGGGATCAGCGGGTTGACGCTGCCGACAATCCGGCCGAGCCGTCCGCGCGGACGCCCGTGCTTGAGCATGATCTCGCGCATCTGCACGGTCAGGTCGCGAATCGCGACCAGATCGTCTTCGGTTTCGGTCGGGAGGCCGATCATGTAGTAGAGCTTCAGGTTGTCGATCTCGTTGGCAAAGATCAGCTCTGTCGCCGCGAGGATCTCCTGGTTGGTCACGGTCTTGTTGATCACCCGGCGCAGCCGGTCGGAGCCGGTCTCCGGCGCGATGGTGATCGACCGCTCGCCGCTCTTGCGAAGCAGCCGGACGATCGGCTCCGTCAGGTCGTCCAGGCGCAGCGAGGCGGGACTGATCGAGTAGCCCAGGTCCAGCAGGCCGGTGAGGATCCGCTCGATCTCCGGATGGTCGCAGAGCGCAATCGAGACCAGTCCCGCCTTGCTCGAGTACTGCTTGGCGTTGGCCGCCAGCTCGAGAATCCGATCCGCGGGAAAGGCCCGCACCGGCAGGTAGTTGTAGCCGGCCCAGCAGAACCGGCACAGGTTGGCGCAGCCGCGCACGACCTCGATCAGGAAGCGCGACCCGAACTCGGTGTCAGGCGTGAAGATCGATGTCGCGGGGGGATCGAGCCGATCGACCGCCTTCACCGCCGCTTTTTTCACAACCGGCGGGGCGCCGGTGCCGGGCATCGGCTCGAACGCGGCGATGGTTCCATCCGCCGCATATCGAACGTCATAGAACGACGGGATGTAGAAGCCGCGCTGTCCCGTCAGCAGGCGAAGGCACTCACCACGGTCGTCTGTCTCGCGGATTGCCTGCATGAGCGCCGGAATCAGGACCTCCCCTTCGCCGGCGGCGATGACGTCGGCGAACGGCGCAAGCGGCTCCGGGTTGACGAAGGTCACGGCGCCGCCAATGACCACGAGCGGGTCCTGCTCGCTGCGGGCGTCCGCGCGCGGCGCGACCCCGGCCAGCCGCAGCATGGTCACCACGTTGGTGTAGTCCCACTCGAACGAAACCGAGAACGCGATGACGTCGAACTCGCGGATTGGGGTCTGCGACTCGAGCGTGAGGAGCTGCGCGCCGGATTCCAGCTGCGCCTGCAGTTCCTGTTTCGCAGGCAAGAACACCCGCTCGCAGACCACGTCCTCGAGATCGTTGAACAGCCGGTAGACGGTCTGGTAGCCGAGGCTCGACATGCCGACGTAATAGGTGTTCGGAAAAATCAGGGCGACACGGATGCGTCCGCCATGCGCCTTTCGGACATAGCCGACTTCACGCGCAAGCACGTCGCGCGCGCGTTCGCGATTCTGCCAGTTCTTCATTGAATGCCGAAAACGGAAAAACGGAGGACGGCGCGACGTGTCGAAGGAAGACGGCGAAAATCGCGGTGCGATTCGCGGACTGACGCTCAAACGCCGCCGATCGCGCGTGCCGTGGATCTACACAGTCTACCACGCGCGCCCTGCTCTGCCGGCCCTTGAACCGGTGAAGGGGCGCACGGTCTGCCGCCCCGGGGCCCCGGCGTTGCCTCGGCTGGAGGCTGAGCCGGCCGGCGACCGGGCTCTCGACGATTGCAGGGAGGCGCTCTGACATATAACTGAGGCATGAAAATCGAGCACACGGCCTATCAGGTGGCGGACCCGGTCAGCGTGGCCCGCTGGTACACCACGCACCTCGGCATGACGGTCAAGAAAGCACAGCAGGAGCCGCCATTCGTGCATTTCCTGGCAGACGACGGGGATGCGGTGATGCTGGAGTTCTACAACAATCCGAAAGTCGACGTGCCGGACTATCGCACGCTGCACCCCCTGGTCTTCCACTTGGCGTTCAGGGCGGACGATGTGGCGGCGGTGAGGGAGCGTTTGCTGTCGGCGGGCGCAACCGAGGAGGGAGAGGTGAGCGTCACCCCTGCGGGCGACCACGTCGCCATGCTGCGGGATCCGTGGGGACTGCCGCTGCAGTTGCTCACGCGGCGCGTGTCGATGATTTGACCGGATAAACAAAGGCTGCGCGACGACGCGTCTGTGACGGGCGCTCAGTCGTTCGTGTCTCGTCGTCGATCCAACTTCGCAAGGCGCCGGTCGATCAGACGCTCGACCGGCTCCAGAATCAGCAGCGCCGAGAGGGTGACGCCGGTTGCGATCAACGCAAGGTGATATTTGCCGCCGCCGGCGGCGACGCCGATCGCGGCATTGACCCAGACTGTCGCGGCGGTGGTCATGCCCTGGACGCCGGTGTCGTTCCGCATGATCGCGCCGGCGCCGAGAAAGCCGATGCCGGTCACGACTTGCGCGGCGAGCCGCCCCGGGTCGGCGCCCGGGTGTTGACCGAACTCGTACGACATCACCGTGAAGAGGGCGGCTCCCACGGCAATAAGAATGTTGGTGCGCAGTCCGGCGCTCTTGTGCTTCAGCTCGCGCTCGAGGCCGAGGACTGCGCCGAGGATCGCCGCGGTCAGGAGCCGCGTGACCAGTTCGACATCGGGGATGGACGTCATGAACGCGATACCTGGATTTCACCGTGGGGCGACATTGGAGCCTCGGATCGAGATGCCCTCGGCATCGTGGCTCGGGCGCGCCCGCGCGCGCTCGTCTCGCCCAGCCCAACCATGGCCTCCGTCATCGCCTGGAAATCCTCCGGCGAGGGAGCCGCGGCAGTGTCCGGCCGACGGATCAGCGCGGTGAGCCATCGGTTGGCAGCGCGTGATGATGACCGGCGGCCGCACCGGAGCCGGACGGCACGATCTGGATGGCGTTCACCGGCGCGCGCAGCGTCGCGTTCGTACTGGTGAGCGGCGTCGCCGTCAGTGTAAACCCTCCGCCGCTGCGGATGCTGAATTTGACGTAGTTGCCGCTGCCGCCCGTCGACGGCGAGAACGTTCCCGAGAAGTCCATGGATGCCGTATCCGTCACGTTGATCGTCGTGTCGATGCCGGGGCCGCTGAGCCGATACGCGGCGCTGCGGGTGAAGGTACGGTTGTCGCCGTCGATGTAGACATACACATCGTACGCGCCGGCGGGCAGTCCCGCGACCGACACGGCGGTCGCGCTGGTCGTACTCGTGTCCAGGTAGCCCTTCATCAGCCGCGCGTTACCGGGCTGGTCGGCAATCGGCACCATCCAGCCGGCATTCGCCGTCCACGTCACCGTCGCACCGGTCGCCGTGCCCCATTCGTCGACGAGCGCGAGCGGCGCGGCGCTCCCCGCTCCGGGCGCGGAGTTCCAGTTCGTCTTCAGCGCGACGCCGGCGCTCTCGGATGCGGCCATCAACGTCGAGTTGGTGCCGGAGAAATCGATCCCGATCGCCCAGGCGGTCACCGGGGCGGCCTCGACGACGAGCGTGACGGGCGCGGTGTGACTGAGCGGCCCGCTCGTGCCGGTGATCGTGAGCGACAGGCTCCCGACTGGCGTGGTGGACGTTGTGGTGATGTTCAGGGTCGCGCTTCCGGACCCGCTCACCGAGGCGGGACTGAACGACGCGGTCGTGCCGGCAGGCGCTCCCGAGAGCGCCAGGGCGACGGTTCCGGCGAACCCGTTGAGCGCGCCGGTCGTGATCGCATAGGTGGTGGACGTCCCCTGGGTCACGGTGCTGGAACCGGGGGTCGCGGCAATCGTGAAGTCCGGAGGCGCCACCGGGACAATCTGGATGCCGTTGAGCGGCGCCCGGAGGCTCGCGGTTGACGCGGGCCCGGGTGTGGCGGTCAGCGTGAAGCCGGACGCATTGATGCTGA
>JBDTSX010000538.1:0-3765 GCA_039930925.1 Acidobacteriota bacterium
GTTGATGTCGGCGCCGTTCTTGTCGCCGCCCGGCGTCAGGTTGCGCTGCACCAGCTTGGTCGCGTGCTGCGTGAGGGAGCGGCTGTAGTCGCCGGCGCGGGTCCAGTCGCCGTAGGCGATCTTGGAGACGACGTCCCCCCGTTCCTTGAGTGCTTCGAGCACCACGCCGATGTCGAACTGCACACCGAGCGTGCTCTTGACGCCGATCTCGATGTTGTCGAAGTCGATAAAAACCGCAATCTTCAGTCGTGTTTCTGCCAAAACGTTGTGTCTTCCCTTCCGTACAGCCGCGTCATCGCGGCCAGTCCTTTCGGACCGTCGCCCCATTATGGACTAAATTCCGGTGTGTCCCCCTACCAAAGCCCCAACACCCAAAGCGAGCCCACAGCCCAATCGTCCTACCTGACCACTTTGACGCTCTTGAGCTCGATCCGGCCGACCGGGCTCTCGCCGTTGACCGGTGCCTGCTCGATCGCATCGACCGCGGCCAGGCCATCCACCACGCGTCCGAAGACGGTGTACTTGCCGTCGAGCGAGCTCGCATCGCCGGTGACGATGAAGAATGACGTCGTCGCGCTCGCGGGATCGTCGCCGCGCGCCATCGACAGGATCCCCTTGACGTGCTTGGTGTCGCTGAACTCCGGCTGGAGCGCGTGCACGTACTGCTGCTGTTTTTCAGTCAGCGGCGCGCGCCCGTTGAGCGCGCCGGTCTGGACCACGAACCCCCGGACCACCCGGTGGAACAGCGTACCGTCGTAGACGCCTGCCTGGGCGAGGCGCAGGAAATTCCTGACGTGTTCCGGCGCCCGGTCGGGAAAGAGCTCTACGGTGATCGGGCCCGTGCTCGTCTCCAGGACGGCATGGTACGACGCGAGCTGCGCGGCGGTCTCGGTGGAGAAGGGCTCCGGCTCCGGCGGCGGCGTGTCACGGATCGTGACCGACGCGATTTCGATCCGCTCGGCCGGCATCCCGTCGGCGCCTGCGGGTGATTCCGAGATTTTCTGGACGACGTCCATGCCTTCGGCGACGCGCGCGAAGACGGTGTACTTACCGTTCAGCGCCGGCTGATCGGTGACACACACGAAGAACTGTGCCCCGCCACTGTCGGGCCGATTCGGCTGCAGCACCGCGGCGACCGCGCCACGGGTCGCGGGCTCGGCGGAGAACTCGGGCTTCAGCACTCCCAGCCCTCCGGTCCCATACAGCTTCGCCTTCGCCGGATCCCTCGAGAGCGGATCCCCGCCCTGAACAATCGCCAGGCGGATGACGCGGTGGAAGATTGTCCCGTTGAACGCCCCTTCGCGGGCCAGCTTGATGAAATAGCCGACATGGTTCGGGGCGAGGTCGGGCCGCAGATCGATGACGAAGGTGCCGGCGCTGGTGCCGACGACCGCCTGCTTGTGCGTCATCTCTGCGACGGTCAGCGGGGTCGTGTATGGCGCGGGCGGCGGGGCCGGACGCTGGACGCCGCGCTGCGGCGCGGCGGCGCCGGCTCCGGCTCCCGCAATCAGCAGGCAGAGCACCTGGAGCGAAGCGAGGGGTCCCATTCGCGGATTATACCGGCGCGCGGATGCGCTCACACCGGCCCGCCATCATTCCGGGCGCAGCTCCCGGAACAGCCATGCCCGCGCGGTGTTCCAGTCGCGCTTCACCGTCCCGGGGGAGACGGCCATCACTTCCGCTGTCTCCTCGACCGTCAGGCCGCTGAAGAACCTGAGCTCGACCACTCGCGCGCCGCGCGGATCGATCTGCGCGAGCGAAGTCAGCGCCGAGTCGAGGGCGATCAGGTCGAGATCGCTCTCCGTGCCCGGCGCGGCGATCGACTCGTCGAGCGTCAGCGTCGGGATCGGGCCGCCGCGTTTGAGGCGATGCAGGTGGCGCGCGTGGTCGACGAGAATACGCCGCATCATCTGTGCGGCAATCGCGAAGAAATGGGCCCGATTCTGCCAGCGCGCGCTCCGCTGGCCAACCAGCTTCATGTAGGCCTCGTGGACCAGCGCGGTGCTCTGCAGCATGTGACTCGCCGATTCCTGCGCGAGGTGGCGGCCGGCAATCGCGTGCAGCTCGCGATAGACGAGCGGCATCAGTCGATCGAGCGCCTCCTGGCTGCCGTCCTGCCATTGGGCGAGCAGCCGCGTGACCGCATCCGGCTCGTCCTCCACGCTCATGCTCATTGACGGGTGGACCCGCGCGCGCCGAGCGCCGTGTCGCAGCGCGCGAGCAACGTGGTGAGCGTCTCCACTTCCTTGTTTGCCGCTGTCGATCGCGCGCCTGCCGGCTGCCCGGTCCAGATCTCGAGTCCCTTCTGCGCCGAGGAGCGGGCCGCGCGCCAGTGAGCCATCGCGTCTCCTTCGACCCTGGCGGCAGAGGCCATCCCGGCGTGCGTCGCCGCCAGGCCGCCGTAGCCGGCCGCGAGGCGCTCGCCCGCCACCTTGTTGCTTGGGTCGCGGAGAAATCGCGCCGCCGCAATGTCGCGGGCCTTCGTATAGTGCAGGATCGCCTCCGCCGGCCGGCCGGCTTGCGCCAGTACCAGGGCGATGCTGAGATGGGCGCGCGCGACGGTGTCGCCGGCGTTGGCGTCGTTCGGATCCGCGGCCGCGACGTGCTCCCGCTGCTCCAGGGCCTGCTGATAGCTCGCCAGGGACCCGTCGACGTCCCGCTGTGTGGACAGCGTGTAGCCGATCGACGCGTAGTCGTACGACAGATCGAGGCGAGCCAGTCCGTCGTTCGGCGCGAGCTGCACGCGCGCCTCGTCGAGCACCGCCGCCTTGCGGTAGTGCGCGACCGCGGATGCGTCGTCCCCGGCGCGCTCGAGGAGCGCGCCCAATTGCCGGTGCGCGATCGCGGCGTTGCGCTGCGCGCGCTCATTCCGGGGATCGAGCGCGAGCAGCGCCTCGAATTCACCGCTCTCCTTCTTCGTAGTCGCCAGCGCGCCGTCCCAGTCCTCTGTCGAGCTCAGGATGGCAGCGACCTGGTGGTACCCAACCGCCAGTGAGTTGCGCTCCGCCACGCCGCCGGGATTGCGCGCCAGCAGGGCTTCGCGAGCCGCGAGCGCACTCCGCGCGTGCTGCAGTGCCTGGGGAAATTCCTTCATCGCCGCCAGAATCGAGCTCAGGTGGCTCTCGGTCAGGATCAAGTCTCGCTGGAGCGAGACATCCTCCGGTCCCGCGGCCGCCAGCGGCCGCCGGAGCTCGAGCGCGTGGCGATGGCTCACCAGCGCGCCGGCGGTGTCGCCGAGATTCGGAAAGTTCGGCAGACCCCGGACGTCCCCGACCTTGTCGTAGGCGGCCGCGAGCTCGCGCTGGAGCGACGCATCATTCGCGGACTCGCTCGCCAGGCTGTCGAGATACTCGGTCGCGCGGCGAACCACGAGCTCGCGCGCCTTGGTCGACCCGGGCAGGTTCTCGATCGCATCGTGGAACTCGAAGAGAAACGACGTCGCGAGGCGCCGGACGTCATTGAAGCGCCGTTCCGCGCGCCCGCGCTGCACGCCCGCCACGTGCGCCTGCCATCCCGTCGCAATCACGCCGACGACGAGCGACAGGAGCACGAGCGCGGACGCCGCCACACCAACCCGGTGCCGGGTGATGAACTTCGTCGTGCGATAGCGAATCGTGTCGGGCTGCGCCAGCACCGGCCGCCCGGCGAGATGACGGGTGATGTCCTGGCCGAACTGCTCGACGCTCGCGTACCGTCGAGCGGGATCCTTCTGCAGCGCCTTGAGGACGATCGTGTCGAGATCGCCCCTCAGCCGCCTGCTGATGC
>JBDTSX010000539.1:0-3762 GCA_039930925.1 Acidobacteriota bacterium
AAGCTGCGCGACGGCGATCTGATCCGGATCGTGATCGATCGGGGCGAGCTCGAAGGCTCGGTCGATTTCGTCGGCGAGAACGGGACGCTGGTCGGCGCGGAAGCGGGCGCCAGCCTGCTCAAGGCACGCGCCCCGCGTTCGGATCTCGCCCCCGATCCCCTGGTTCCCGACGACACGCGACTCTGGGCGGCGCTGCAGGACGCCAGCGGCGGCTCCTGGGGAGGCAGTGTCTTCGACGTGGACATGATCCTCAAAGTACTGGCGGCTGGAAAGAAGGCGCTCGAGTCATGACCGAGATGAAGAACCTGATGCGGGCGGCGGCCTCCCTCCCGGAGGATCGCGATCGGGCGGAGCTCGTCGGCCGTGTGTGGCTGCCGGATGCCGCCGGACCGGCGGTGGTGCGCATCCAGGGCGACGATGTCTACGACCTGTCGAGCGTGGCGGCGACCTCGAGTCAGCTGCTCAACCTCGCCGACCTGGTCGCCGCCATTCGCGCCGCCGGATTGCTGCCGCGGATCGGGTCCGTCACGGACCTGCTGCTGAATTCGCTGCCCGACGGTCGCCAACCCGACGGCCCCTGGTTTCTGGCGCCGATCGACCTGCAGGCGATCAAGGCGAGCGGCGTGACCTTCGTCGCGAGCCTCCTGGAACGCGTCATCGAGGAGCAGGCGCGCGGCGACGCCGGCAAGGCGGAAGTGGTCCGACAGTCGATCACCGCCGTGATCGGCGACAACCTGCACGACGTGCGGCCCGGCTCCGCGGACGCGCGCGCAATCAAGGAGGTCCTGGTCAAGCAGGGCGCCTGGTCGCAGTACCTGGAAGTCGGGATCGGCCCCGACGCGGAAATTTTCACCAAGGGACAGCCGATGTCCGCGGTGGGCACCGGCGCCGAGGTCGGCATCCATCCGAAATCCGAGTGGAACAACCCGGAGCCGGAGATCGTGCTGGTCGTCAACAACAGCGGCCGCATCATCGGCGCGACGCTCGGCAACGACGTCAACCTCCGCGACTTCGAGGGGCGCAGCGCGCTGCTCCTCGGCAAGGCGAAGGACAACAACGCCTCCGGCGCGATCGGTCCGTTGATCCGCCTGTTCGACGAGCACTTCGGGCTGGACGACGTGCGGCAGTGCGACCTGACCGTCCAGGTCGAAGGGCCCGACGGGTTTGCCTTCACCGGGCGAAGCTCGATGGCCAAGATCAGCCGCGATCCGCTGGAGCTCGTCACGCACGCGATGGGCGCCTACCACCAGTATCCCGACGGCATGGTGCTATTTCTCGGCACCATGTTCGCGCCGACGATGGATCGGTTCGGGCCCGGCAAGGGCTTCACCCACGTCGTCGGCGACATTGTCACGGTGGCGACGCCGCGACTCGGCGCATTGGTCAACCGCGTGAATCACAGCGACAAGATTGCGCCGTGGGACTTTGGCGCCGTGGCGCTGATGACAAATCTCGCGCAGCGCGGCCTGCTGTGACCTTCGGGCGCGCCGGGATCCGGGGTCCGGCATCCGGGGTCCGGGAACCGGGGTCCGCGATCGAACCTGTGGAGTGCCGCAGGCAGCCCCCGCCTATCATTCGCGCTCGCTTCTCGCTTACCGCGGCCGCTGCGGCGCTCGCGGTGGCGTTGATCGCGCCCGTCCCAGACGCCACCGCCGGGCGACGAGACAGCCAGGCCGGCGCCCTCACGACCGCACCTGACAGCTATCCCGGATACGAGCTGGTCTGGGCTGACGAGTTTGCGCGCGACGGCGAGCCCGACCCGGCCAACTGGACCTACGAGCAGGGGTTCGTGCGGAACCAGGAGGACCCCGGACCCCGATGCGCCGCCGATCGCGGCTCGCGGCCGCTCACCTCTTCTCGAACAGCCGCTGAGTGAGCGTGCGCCGTTTGGGCGCGAACTGCGCTGCCGCCGCGCTGACATACGGACGCAACTGGCGCGCGGCGAAGGCGGCATATCCGGCCTGCTGAATGTCCCCCAGTGTCTCGCGGTAGTGATCGAGCAGCGCCGAGCCGAACACGTAGCCGGTGCGGGTGGCGGCGACGCGCGCGGAGGCGGAGAGCCAGCGCACGCCGTCAGGTACCGCGCGCACCGCGGACACCGCGATCATCGACGACGTCTCGAAGACCGAGCGGTCCTGCCGCGCGGCGACGGTTTTCATCTGCGCCCAGAGGTGCGCGATCGTCTCTGGCGATGGGAGACTGGCCGCCTGCAGGGTGCGCGCATCGGCGCGAATCGCCTGCCATTCCTGTCGCAGTCCCGCCACGTCGAGCGGAGGTGTATTGATCGTCGCAGCGAGTTGCGTCGAGATCCGCTCCAGACCGTCGAGCACCTCGTCAATGCTGGTGAACTCCGTTTCCCGCTCCAGCAGGCCCTGCGCTTTCAAGGCGTCGGAGATTTCGGGAATCAGCTGCCGCCCCATGCCGCAGACGTCCGCCAGGGCGGCCAGCACCCAGACCGGCGATGCGCGGAACGCGACCACGCCGAGCAGTTCCACGACGTTGCCGGCCGAGCGCCTCGCGAGGAACCTGTCCGGCAGGGTCTCTTGGTCGGCGTAGACGCCTTCCACGCCGCCGACGTTCTCGATCAGGAATCGGAGGGTGGTATCGACGAGGGCCTGATAGAGCCGGCTCTGGCGCACGCCGTCCGGCAGGGCAACCTCCCCCACTTCACGGACGAGACCGGCGCCGAGGCCGAGCGCCGAGCGAGCCAGCCGCTCGGGCAGGGACAGGAGGTAGCCCTTGACGGTCATTCCGCGGTCCTTGCGGCTCGTGGTCGCCATGCTTGAAGCCTGTAGGACATCGGGGCACGTCGATCTTCCGCCTGAAGGCGGAAGCCACAGGTATTTTAATTTGCTGAGCCTCCATTTGTTGAGCCCGTAGCGGAAGCCTCGAGCCTGCCACTTGAGCCGGTGGCTTCCGCCTTCAGGCGGAAGGACACCCTCAGCGGCCTGCGCGGCTCACACGCGCTCAGCCCTCGATCTGCTCGGTCGCCTTGTTCCAGCGCACCGTATGCCCTCCGCGCATGGCGGCATTCACAATGTGCGACGTGCGCGCCGCCTGATGCCCGACGCGGATATGGGAGTTCGGCGCCTTGCGGCTGCGGATACAGTCGAGCCAGTTCTGCATGTGCGTCAGCGTGCCGTCGCCGCTCGATCGCACGTAGATGTCGGGCTCCGGCGTGTTCGTGCCCGGCGCATACGCCGCATCGTCGCGGTAAAACGCCAGGCGCGCGCGGTCGATCTTCAGGGTGCCGCGGTCACCGCGGAACTCCAGCCCGCCGTCATCGACCTTGCTGACGTACGTCCCCAGGTAAGCGGCCATGAAGTTGTTCGGGAACTCGATCGTCACGTTGACGGTGTCGGGCGCCTCCCACGACTTGAGGCTGTAGTTGCGCCCGGTGGCGGAGGCCGAGAGCGGCGCCTCGACGTCCATGTACCAGTGCACGACGTCGATCCAGTGCGTCATCAGGTCGGTGATCTGGCCGCCGCCGAAGTCCCAGAAATGCCGCCACTGATAGAAGCGCTCCGGCCGGAACGGCTGGTCCGGCGCCGGTCCGAGCCAACGCTTCCAATCGAGCTTGTCCATCGAGACGGCCGGGTAGCTGCCTTCGGTCGCGTGCTGATACCAGTAGGTCTGCGCGAAGGTGATCTGACCCAGGCGGCCCGAGTCGATGATCTGCTTACCCAGGACGAAGTGGTCCCAGCTTCGCTGCTGGGTGCCGGTCTGGACGATCTGCTTCGACGCTTCGATGACCTTCACCAT
>JBDTSX010000540.1:0-3753 GCA_039930925.1 Acidobacteriota bacterium
GGAGGCCAGACGTCCGGGTCATCGTGGGGGGGGCACGCGCGTTCGGGCGAGGCGGTCACCAGATGGGCCGCGATGACCTCGAGGAAATCCTTGTAGGCGAGAGGCTTGGCGACGTAGCCATCGCAGCCGGCGGCCCGAATGCGTGCCTCGTCCCCCTTCATCGCCAGGGCCGTGAGTGCGATCACCGGGATCGCGCGCGTCGCCGCGTCTTGCTTCAGCAGTGCCGTGGCCTCCAGGCCGTCCATGCCGGGCAGCTGAATATCCATCAACAGCAGGTCGGGCTGCTGGTCGCGGGCTATGGTCAGACCGGCCTCCGCATTGGTGGCGCTGAACACGGTGTGGCCCGCCGACTCGAGCAGGAAGACCACCAGGGTCATGTTCGCGGGATTGTCTTCGACGACCAGAACTCGTGCCATGTTAGGCAGCCCTTTCGCGGCCGGACATCGCGCGGCGAATTTTCGCGGCGAAACGCTCCTGTCAAACGCCGACTTCTCCAGAATCGTGGACACGTAGCCATTCAGCTTCGTGCGATTCGCACGGCGAAACGACGCATGGGGCCGAGTGCCTAGGACGTTAGCGCCCCTGATCGACGCACCGCTGTATCCTTTTGAACGCCCCCCTACCGTCGTGAAATGATTCTTGGGGCGGCACAGAGGTCGGCGGGCGGCGCCATTCGCCGGATTGAGGAAGCGAGGCCGCTGGTCGTGCGCCCGTAGTCGCCGGCCGCCAGGAAGATTCTTGAAACCGTCTTTCGTATAGGGCCACCGAGCCACTCACTGACGCCCGCCTCGACCACCAGGGGCGGCAGGCGTGGCAGCGCCGTCCTGCCGGCCTCGACCCCGTCCACCGCCGCGGGGAGCCACCACCCCGTTCACGAGCGACTCGACCGGATAGTGGCCGGCCCAGGCGATCCCGCGCAGCATCATCCCTTCGATCTGCTGGTGCTTGAAATTCGTATAGGTATGTCCCTGCATCCAGACGAACGCGCGAAAGGGCTGTCCGCCGAAGATGGTCCGCTCGTAGGTCCACATCTGCGGCACGACCTCACCCGACGAGGGCATTGCGGCCGTCGCCAGGACGTGTACCGCCGGCGTCTGAGACCAGGTGATTTTGAAGAAGGCCTCGTCGGTGATTTCGAAGTCCGTCATGCCCTTCATGATTGGTGAGGCCTTGTCCACGATGGTGTACTTGATCGCGCCCGACGAGAAGTTCTGCTCACCGTGTTTCTTGGCCCCTCCGACGATCGTCGAGTACCACTGGGGGTCGTCGCCGCACAATGTGTCGTGAATGCTGACCAGCCCCCCGCCTCTCTTCAGGTAGTCCTCGAGGACCGCCCTCTCGGTCGCTGTCATGTAGCCGGCATCCCCCTTGTACATGACCATCACGTCCGTGTTCGCCAATTCCCGCGCCGACGGAAAGTGCATCGATCCGTCGACCAGCGCGCCGTGATCCGTGAGCAGCTTGCTCCAGTCGGCGCTGAACTGCGGATAATCGTGCGCCCCCTCGCCATGCGACTTCAGACCGGTCCGGAGGTAGACGTGCAATGGACGCGTGTCACCCGCCTGCACGGTGGGCGCCGCGGAGGGAACGGCCGGCGGCGGCTGCTGCGCAAACACGCCACCGCCGATGACCACTGCAGCGACTACCACCCACGTCGTTCGTACCTTCATCTCTGCTCCTCCTCGAACACGGATCGTCGAATTGCGCGGACGATCCGATGGACGTCGAAACTGCCTCGCTGATCAGAGTGATGGTGGCGCCGGACAGCGCCAGCGCGAGGGCTAGAAACGAAAGTCGATGTATTTACGACCGACGGCGAGACGTAGATCTCCCACCTGAACCGTAGCATCCATTCAATCGGCGGAGAGCCTCCCGCCGATCGATCACATGCCCCCGCCGCGGCCGCCGCGACCCTGGGCCCGCAGTTCCTCGTCGGACCAGGGCGTGGTCCGCCCCTTCGACAAGCCACGCACTTCCATGACGCTCAACGGCTCGACGGGTGAACCGATGTGGCCCCACGATCGGCGGATGTATGTGAGCGCCGCAGCAATCTGCTCGTCGCTCAGCGCCGGGCCGAGCGGCGGCATCAGGCCGATCGGTCCTTCCTTGCCGCCGACCAGGATCCGGATCGTGGCACTCGCGTCAGCCGCGGTCACGAGCGCCGAGTCGACCAGATTCGCTCCGAGCTTGTCCTTGCCGCGGCCATCCTCCTGATGACAGCCGAGGCAGATGTTCTTGTACAGATCGGCTCCGACGTCAAAGCGCTTCTGCTGCGCCGCCGTGAGCGGCGCCGCGACCACGACCGGCGCGGGGCGCCCCGGCCAATCCAGCTTCGCCGAGACATTCTTCGCGAGCAGCGCGATCGCGTCGGTGCCGGACGCCAATTTCGTCAGCGCGGCAGGTTCGGCCGGCAGTGAGACGCCGCGACCCGGCGTCACCGCCACCCGGCCGCCAGGCGTACTGAGGCCAGGCAACCCACCGCCTCCCCCGCCACCCCCGCGGCCTCCTCGCCCACCCCCAGCGGGCGCACCGAGGACCGGCAAGCCCGCGTCCAGTCCCTTCAACAGCGCCGTCCGCTGCCACGCCGGCCGCGAGCCGTCGGCGACCGCGTCGATCGCCCGTTGCACCGCCGCCACGTCGCCGCTCTTGGCGACCGCCGCAGCCAGCATCGAAACCGCCTCGGTCGGTGCCGCTGATGCGGTGGTCTTTGCCTGCATCACCCGCCCCAGCACGTCGGCTTCAAGCCCCTTCAGGCTGCTGATCATCGCATCGACCATGATCGGGTCCGCGCCGTAGCGCGTGAGGACCGTCGTCGCAGGTTCGATGCGCTCCGCCGCGGGCATCTCGCCGATCGACGCCGCCACCTGCCGCCGCACGTTCCAGTTCTTGTCGTCGAGCAGCTTGATCACCGCGCTTCCGACCGCGCGGTCGTTGGCCAGCCACCGTTCCGACAGCCGCACCGCGGCCGCCCGGACATCCGGATTGACGTCCACGAACGCCTTCTGGACCGAGGCCACATCGATCGCATCCAGCCCATCGAGCGTCCACAACGCCTGCAATCGCGTGCGCCAGTCAGGCGCGCTGCCGGCCAGCGTCTTCAGCGCCGGAGCGACGGACGCGTCTCCACGCTCGACGAGCAGGCGCTGCGCCGTGTCGCGCCACCAACCCTTGGGATTCGACAGCGTCTGCACCAATTGCCCGGGCGCCGCTTTCGAGAGCGCCGGCGGCACCGGCCGCCGGGCCGGAGTGTTCCCGTAGACTACCCGCCAGATCCGTCCCTTGCCGACGGGCAGTTCCATATCGTGGCCTTTGATGTAGTCGGTCAGATAGGTGCTCCAGATGCCGCCCGCCTGCACGACACCGCGGTACATGTCGACGACATACAGGTTGCCGTCAGGGCCGTCGAACAGGCTGACCGGCCGGAACCGTTCGTCCGACGACGCCAGGAACTCCCCTTGCGCGAAGCCATTCTTGGCCTTCAGGCGTCCGGAACCATCGTCGGTCAGCACGAACCGGTGCACGAGGTTGGTCGGCGAGTCGGTGATGAAAGCGTTGCCGCGGAGGTCCTTCGGGTAGGCGTCGCCGCGGTAGATCGTTGGCGTGCCGGCGCCCTGGATGACGATCGACGTTTCATCGGCGCGAAAAAACGGGTCGCGGTAACCGCGGTTCACGCCGCGGTTGTTGCGCACCGGGTACACGGTGGCGTCCATCTGCTCGATGAGCACCTCGTAGAGCCCGCGGGTGCGATCGGCG
>JBDTSX010000541.1:0-3741 GCA_039930925.1 Acidobacteriota bacterium
CGTCGCGAACTCGGCGCCCCAGCCCGTTCCGCCGCGCACGGTGCCGTCCTCCAGGATCACGCCGACCACGTAGATCTCCTGGCCGTTGTTGACCTGGTACCACAGCGTCTGGAGGACCCGCCGGATGCTCGGGTTGTCGGAGTAGCGGCGGTGCATCAGGCGGGAGACGTACTCGAGGCTGACGTCGCCCCCCTGCAGCTCCTCGTGGTTGAGGGCACGGACCCCGCGATGTCTGGCCAGGGTGTGACCTTCGAACGTGAAGTTCACTTCCTCGATGCCGTGCCGCTCGGCGCAGGCGCCGAACTCGGCCTCCGCGCCGGGGGCGCCGCCGCTGAAGAGGATGTAGTCGCTCTTGTTCATGATGGCCCCTTCGCCGTTGTCTTCCTGGCCCGCGGCTTCACGCTGGTCGTGCGTGTGCCGGCGCTTTTCGCGGGCCTCGCTGCCGTGCTCTTGGCCGCCGTGGTCTTCGCCTTGGGCCGTGCCGGCTTCGATGCCTTCGCGACCGGCTCGTCCGCTGGAGCCGCGACGCCCGAACGTGCGGCTTTGAGCTTCGCCGCGCGGGCGATGATCGTGGCCAGCATCGCGCCGGCTTCGCCACCCTTGGCCGGTCGATTGGACTCCCAGACGTCAGGCCGATCGGCGGCCAGGATGTCTTCGAAGTCGCCCTGGCTCTTGACGCTGAGCGGCGCGAATTCGGTGATGTCCACGTCTCCCGCCCAGTCGTCGCGGTGCTTGATCAGCAACCAGCTTCGCCCGTCTCCGGCGCCGGACTTCGATCCCCAGCGCCCGCCCGTTCGCACCAGCACCCACGAGCCTTTCAGCTTGAAGCCGTCCAGCGTGAGCTTGAGGTCACCCTTCTTCAAGGCGGCGTCCACGTCCTCGACCTCCGGCGTCCACGTGCCCTGATCCCACAGCATCACGATGCCGGCGCCGTAGCCTTCCGGGATGACCCCTTCGAACGTCCCGTACTCGATTGGATGATCCTCGACGTGCATCGCCAGCCGTTTGACCTTCGGGTCGAGCGCCGGTCCCTTCGGCACCGCCCACGAGAGCAGTACGCCTTTCCACTCGAGGCGGAAATCGTAGTGGAGGTGGCTCGCCAGATGTTTCTGCACGCAGAAGAACAACGGGCTGCCGGGCTGGGCGGTTTTCGCGCGGTCCTCGGCCACCTTCACGTCGCCGGCGGGTTCCGGCGTGGCGGTGAAATTGCGCTTCTGCTTGTATTTTTCCAGCACCATAGGTGTTTGTGGTGAGCGCGGTCAGCGCCCTTCGACCATCAGCCGCCGAAGGGGCTTCACCAGCGCGAACATGACGAGCGCCGACACCAGCAGGATACCGGTGACGACCCCGAACAGCGTCTGGAGCGGCATCGTGCTGAAGAATCCCGCCGCCCAGCCCGCCAGCTTGTTGCCGAAGGCGTTCGACAGAAACCACACGCCCATCATCAGACCGACGATCCGGACCGGCGAGAGCCTGGTGACGGCGCTCAACCCCACCGGGCTGATGCACAGCTCGCCGAGCTCGGAAATGCCGTAGCTCGCGACCAGCCACCACGGGCTGACCCGCATGCCGCCGGACGATTGCGCGAAGGCGCCGGCCGGCACCAGGACCAGGAACGCCAGGCCCATGAACAGCAGGCCGAGCGCGAACTTGCCCGGCACCGACGGCTCGCGCGGCCCCAGCCGCGTCCAGATCCACGCGAAGACCGGCGCCAGCGCGATCACGAAGACCGGCTGCACCGACTGAAACCACGAGGAGGGAAACGAGAACCCCGCGACAGTCAGCCGTGTGTACCGATCGGCAAACAGATTGAGCGTCGAACCGGCCTGTTCGTACGCGCCCCAGAACAGGATCGCGACCAGGAAGAACACCACGATCGCGCCAATGCGCTTCCACTCGGTCGCAGTGAAGCCCAGCCCACCGGCGGCCGCCTGATCCGGTGGCACGCCGTCGGCCCGCGCGGCCATCGCCGGCCTGGCGGCCAGCCGCGCGATCGCCGGCTCGAGGCGCTTCTTCCCGAAGACGTACTGCACCAGGCCGAGGGCCATCCCGACGCCGGCGGCGGCGAAGCCGAGATGCCAGTCCACGCGCTGCGCGAGATACCCGGCGATCAGCGGCCCGATGAAGGCCCCGAGATTGATCCCCATATAGAAGATCGAGAAGCCGGCATCACGGCGGGTGTCACCCGGCGGATAGAGCGATCCCACCAGCGTGCTGACGTTCGGTTTCAGCAGCCCGGTGCCGATCACGATCAGGGCGAGCCCGGTGTAGAAGAACGGCAGGGCCCTGAACGCGAGCGTGAAGTGTCCCAGCGCGATGATCGCGCCGCCGACGAGCACGCTGCGGTACTGCCCGAGCACGCGGTCGGCCACGATGCCGCCCAGGATCGCGGCGCCCCAGACGCTGCCGGTGTAGGTGCCGTAGATCGAGGCGGCGTCCGCATCGGCGAAGCCGAGCCCGCCGGCTGACGCCGGGGCGGTCATGTAGAGGATGAGGAACGCCCGCATCCCGTAATAACTGAACCGCTCCCACATCTCGGTGAAGAAGAGCGTGGAGAGTCCACCGGGGTGCCCGAAGAAGGACCGGTCGTAGGCGGGTGCCGGATCAGCCATCGCCGTCAAGCATAACTTACCGCGGGGCCGGCGCGCCGCCCCACTGGCGCGACACTACAATGGATCGTGCGCGTGCTCCTGATCTCGACCTTCGATATGGGACGCCAGCCCTTCGGCCTGGCGTCACCGGCGGCGTGGCTGCGCGCGGCAGGTGCGGATGTGGTCTGCCTCGATCTCTCGAAGGAGCGGCTCCGCGACGCGGCGGTCCTCGAGAGCGAGATGATCGCGTTCTTCCTGCCGATGCACACCGCGACCCGGCTGGCGCTGCCGGTGATTGACGCGGTGCGCGCGATCAATCCGGACGCGGCGCTGATCGCCTACGGGCTCTACGCTCCCTTGAATGCCGCCCTGCTCCGCGACCGGGGAATCGCGCATGTGCTCGGCGGCGAGTTCGAAGCGGATCTCGTCACCCTCGCCTCCGCGGCCGCATCGCGGCGCTCGGCCACGGAGCCGGCAGCGGCTCTCGACCCGGGCCCCGCGATCCCGCGTCTGGCGTTCAAGGTCCCCGACCGCACCGGCCTGCTCCCGCTCTCGCGCTACGCCACACTGCAAGTGGGGGACGAGCGGCGGATGGTGGGTTACACCGAAGCCACCCGCGGCTGCAAGCATCGCTGCCGCCATTGCCCGATCGTTCCGGTGTACGACGGCCGCTTCCGGGTGGTGGCGCCTGACGTGGTGCTGGCCGACGTGCGAGCGCAGGTTGCCGCCGGGGCGCGCCACATCACCTTCGGCGATCCCGATTTCTTCAATGGCGTGAAGCACGCCGAGGCGGTCGTCCGCGGCGTCGCGCGCGAATTCCCCGGGCTCACCTACGACGTCACGATCAAGGTGGAGCACCTCGTGAAGCATGCGCCGCTCCTGCCGCTGCTGCGGGACACGGGCTGCGCATTCGTGACCAGCGCGGTTGAATCGGTGGACGACGACGTGCTCGAGAAGCTCGAGAAGGGGCACACGCGCGCGGACTTCGAGCGGGTGGTCACGCTGTGCACGGACACCGGCCTCACGTTGACGCCGACATTCGTGGCCTTCACGCCGTGGACGACGCCTGCCGGCTATCTCGATTTGCTGCATGCGATCGACCGGCTGGATCTCGTGGATCACGTCGCGCCGATCCAGCTCGCCATCCGGC
>JBDTSX010000542.1:0-3729 GCA_039930925.1 Acidobacteriota bacterium
GGACAGGTCGGCGGGGAACATGTGTACGGCGCGATCCGGAAAGTACACCGACGTGGACCGATCGTACGCCTCTTCGTCGAGCGCGCCTCCTTCGGGGACGTAGTGTGCGACGTCGGCGATGTGCACGCCGAGCCAGTAATTTCCGCCCGGCAGCCGTTCGAGAGTAATCGCATCATCGAAATCGCGGGCGTGTTCGCCGTCGATCGTCACCGTGGTGAGCGGACGAAAGTCGGTTCGCCCGGCGAGGTCGGCTTCGCGCACGTCCGCGCCAAGCCGTCGCGCTTCCTCGATGGCGAGGTCGCTGTGCTCGTCAGGAAGTCCGTACTTGCGGATGATCACTTCGTTGTCGACGCCGGGCTCGTCGATGTCACCCAGCACTTCCGTCAGCCGCCCGAGCGGCGCCCGCAGCGCGGTCGGCCAGCGGGTGATCTCCACCACCACCATGTCTCCTGGCTCCGCGTCGAGGGACTCGCCGGACGGAATCTGGATATCCATGATCAGGCGCCGATCGAACGGCACCACGAACCCGAGGCCCTTCCCGTCAAGGTCGAATCTGCCGACGACGGACGTGGAGCCCCGCTTCAGAATGTTCACGATGCGGCCTTCCGCGCGGTTGTCGCTGATCCGCTCGACGACTGCCGACACCCGGTCGCCGTGCACCGCCTGGTTCAGGTTTGGCGCGGCGATGAACAGATCTCCGCTGACCCCCTCGATCGGCTGATCGGGCACCACGAAGCCGAACCCGCGCGGGTGGCTGACCAGGCGGCCGATCACGAGGTTCCGCGTCTCCGGGGAGCCGTATCGGTTGCCACGGCTGTGGATGAGCTCGCCGCTCGTGACCAGATCGGCAAGCAGTTTCTTGAACGTCGGCCGCTGTTCTTTTGGGATTTTCAGGCGCTGGACGATCTCGCGAGGCGTGGCGGGATGGTCCAGCTTCTCCCGAATCAGCTTCAGGAGCTGCTCATGATTCAACATCAGTGTGATTCTAAGGGGCAAGCCGGAAAACGGCCATAATTTGTCAGTGTTTTATTCCAACCGGCTGTGCCGTGGCTGAGTCTAGAGACTGTGTGACCGGAACCGAGTCCGCTGCGGCAACCGACCTGGAGCTGGTGCGCCGGGCGCAGGCCGGTGACGTCGAGGCGTTCGGCGAACTGGTCGAGCGCAACCGCCGCGCCGTCTTTCGCGCCGCGCTCGCGTGCGTCGGCTCCCCCGCGGAAGCGGACGATGTCGCCCAGGACGCCTTCGTGACGGCGTACCGCAAGCTCGGCACGTTCCGGGGCGACTCGCAATTCCGGACCTGGCTGCTGTCCATTACCTGGCGCAAGGCGATCGATCGGCGCAAGAGCCTGACCAAGTGGCTGCGCGTCACCGTCACCGCACCGCAGGATGATTCCGGAGAGGGCGCCTTCGACCAGATGGAACGGATTCCTTCGACCGGCCGTTCGCAGGAGGAGGCCGTCGTTGACGACGAGCTGCAGCGCAACGTCACGCGGTTGATCGGGACTTTGCCGAAGAAACTGCGGGACGCGTTGCTGCTGGCCGGCGCCGGCGAGCACACCTACGAGCAGATCAGCCAGATGATTGGCGCGCCGCTCGGCACCGTCAAGTGGCGGGTATCGGAAGCCCGCCGCGTTCTGAAGAGAAAGCTGTCGGCCCTGGGGTACGCCTATGAATAACGACGAATTCCCGTCCGACGCGCGTCCGGACTCGCCGCTCGACCGTGCGATCGATCGGGCGGTGCGGAAGATGATGCACGTCGACCCGCGAGCCGGGCTGCGCCACCGCGTGCTGGCGCGCCTCGAGACGGCGCCTCCGCGGTACGCGGCTTTCTTTCCCCATTTCGCACTGGCCGCCGGCGTGATCGCGATGCTGCTGTTGGTCGTCTTCCTCGTGCGCCGCGATGGCGGCGGGCCGGCGCCATCGAGCGCTTCTTCAACGGCGCGCGTCGGTGTTCAGGCGACCGCGTCGCCCGCAGCCCCTCCGCCGGAGGCGTCCTCAACGGCCTCGGCCAATGCGACGCCGCAGCCGCCGTCACCACCGCGGGGGGCGCCGCGGGCCGCGACCAGGGCGCGCAGCGAGATCATCCGGATGCCACAGGTGGCGAATGTTTTCGGATCTCGGGGGACCGGTGTTACGGCGGCCGACGCCTCCCGCACGGCGCCGGATACCGTCTTCACGTCACCGGCCGCGGCGGGCGAAGCAATTCGGATCGATCCGCTGCCGGCAAGTCCGTCGACAATCGTCCAGGCACAGCCCGGAACGGAAGCGGTACTCGCGCCCGCGGCGCAACTCGTCAACATCAAGCTCGACCTGACGATGACCGATCAGCGAGAAGGTTCAACGCCGCGGGCACGGACCGTGACGATGCTGCTTCAGGATCGGGAGAACGGGCGGCTGCGCAGCGATCAGGGTCAGGGAAATGCGCGGCTTGCTGTCGATGCGCGGCCCGAAGTCCTCTCGAACGGCCGGATCCGCGTGCTCTTGACGCTCGACTACCGGCCGCAGAGCGCTGACGGCGGCACGGGCCTGCCGTTCAACCTCACCCAGAGCGTGACGGCGATCCTGGAAGACGGCAAGCCGCTCGTGATCTCGCAGTCGGCGGATCCCGCGTCTAACCACGCGGCCGTACGAGTGGAGTTGCGGGCTACGGTTTTACGGTAGCCAGGCGCAGCGTCTCGATCGCTTCACCCGCCTTCGCATTCGCCGTCGAGTCGAGCTTGCCGGCCAGGCGTTGCGCTTCGTCAAGCTGCGCCAGCGCCGCATCGACGCGCAGGGCGGCGTCCCTGCCGCCTTCCTGCTGGTAGCGCGCCTTCAGGCGGCGCAACGGCACTTTCGCGTCTTCGAGATGGCGGCTGGCGTCACCGAAGTTGTTGCCGTAAAGGCTGACCCGCGCGTCGAGCAGCTGCCCGCGCGCTTCCATCGTATCCAGCTGCCGGCGCGAATCGTCGGCCGCGCTTTGCAGGCCGATGCGTCCGGACGCGCCCCAGGCGAACCCCAATCCAAGACAGACCATCAGCGCCGCCAGAGCGATCAGTAAGAGCCTGGGCGTTTTTCCCATGGTTCATTGTAGTCAACCGCGAGCGTTTCGAAGGAGACCTTCGATCGCTCCGGCAAGTCTCGGGCTGCTGCCGCGGTCAGTCAGGCCCGGCTTCAGCGGGACCGTTGAGTTTCACGCGGTCGTGCTGCCCCTCTGGAAATACCGCTCCGATCGCGAGATACTCTGCACCGGCCAACGCGCGCCGCGGCGACCCGTCGCGGAGCGCTCGATTGTGAGGAGTGTCATGGCAAAAACCATGACGGCAAAATCGTCAAGCGCAAAGAAGTCGACGAGTCGGAAGGCGACAACGAAACAGTCGGCAACGAAACAGTCGACAGCAAAGAAGCCGGCGACGAAGAAGCGCGCGGTGAGACGCGAGCTGATCGACACCGGCACGGACCAGCGATACGTCAGGCGTGACGCGGGCGGCAAGTTCAAGGACTCGGTCGATGTCGCACGGTCTCTTGCCGTTGACCGTCGCATTAAGGCAAAAACCAAGGTCAAGAGCGGGCAGGGAGACACGGGCGACCGCTAGCTGGGGACCGTCGGCGGCCGCCAGGGCGCCGCCGCCTGTCCGGTCTCGTGTGCGTACGTTACGGGGGACACCAACGATGGCCATCAACCGCGACGAAGTTGGCGTGCACGTCAACGGCACGACCGCGACGTTCGGCGTCTACCTCCCGGGAGTAACC
>JBDTSX010000543.1:0-3728 GCA_039930925.1 Acidobacteriota bacterium
GGCCGGTGTTCGTCTACCTCTATGGCGGGGCCAACGTCGAGGGCTCTGGATCCATCCCCGCGTACGACGGCGAAGGGCTGGCCTCGAAAGGCCTGGTCGTCGTCACGTTCAACTACCGGGTCGGTGTGCTCGGGTTCTTTGCTCATCCGGAGCTGACCAGAGAATCGAGCTATCACGCCTCGGGCAACTACGGACTGCTCGATCAAATCGCAGCGGTGCGCTGGGTGCACGAGAACATCGGCGCCTTCGGCGGCGATCCCAATCGCGTGACGGTCGCTGGACAGTCGGCCGGCGCGAGCGCGGTCCACAGCCTGACCGCGTCGCCGCTCGCGAAGGGCCTGTTCCAGCGCGCGATTGCCGACAGCGGGGCGGGCGGCGGGGGCACCCGGACGATGGCCGACCAGGAAGCGGACGGCGTGCGGTTCGCCGAGGCGAAGAAGGCGCGCTCGCTCGCGGACCTTCGCGCGATGCCGTGGCAGGACGTCGTGGCGCCGGTGCAAGGCGTGCGGTTTGCCCCACTCCCTGACGGGTATGCGCTGCCGGAGACCGTGCGTCAGACCTTCGCGGCCGGCAAGCAGAACGACGTGCCGATGCTGACCGGCATCAACGCCGACGAGGGCGGCGCGTCTCCACACCCGGTCACCACGCTCGACGCGTTCCAGCGCCAGGCGCGGCAGCGGTACGGAGACATGGCTGACGAGTTCCTCAAGCTCTATCCGGCGGCCAGCGACGATCAGGCGAAGCTGGCGCAGAACGAGAGCGCACGCGACCTGGCGCGCGCCACCATGTATGCCTGGGCCGTGGACCGCGCGAAGACGGCAAAGACGAAGGTGTTCACCTATTTCTGGACGCATCCGCTTCCCGGGCCCGACGCGGATCAGTACGGAGCCTTCCATACCTCCGAGGTGCCATACGTGCTGAACACCCTCTCGATGTCCAGCCGCCCGTTCACCGCAGCCGATCATCGGATTGCCGACACCCTGTCTTCTTACTGGGCAAACTTTGCCGCGACCGGAGATCCCAATGGCAAGGGGCTCCCGGCCTGGCCCGCGGTCAGCGCGGATACCGCGATGACGATGGAGGTCGGTGAGAGCTTTCGTCCGATCCCGGTCGCCGGCAGCAAAGAGAAGCGCGAGTTCCTGGCGCGATTCCTGTCGCGATCGAACGCACCCCCGCCGCGCACTGCAGGGCAGCCGTATCACGGCATTCCCGCATCGACCGGCGACCTCATCCAGGCGGATCGCGCCGTCAGGCTCGTCGACTGGGTGCGGGCCACGTCCAACTGAGTGGCCGGGGACACTCAATCGGGACACTCAAGGTTGAGTGTCCCCGTCTGGCACATCGGCAGGCGGGTTGCAGGGGAGCGGTAAGGGAGGCCGCTTGATGTCGGAAGATGAGGGCAAGTCCGCGACCGCAGAGCTCACCAGCGACCAGAAACGCGACAACGTTATTCGCCTGGCCTTTGGTGGAAGCCCGGAACGATTTGATGAGTTGGTTCGCGTCGTGCGCCAGGCGATCCCTCCAGACACGTCAGTCGTGCTGAGGGGCAGTGCCGTGACCGGCCGGCGGTGGAAGGACGGCGCCGATTTCGATGCCGACGGACCGGGCACGAGCGATCTCGACCTGACGCTCGTCGGCGGCGACGCGGTGATGGCGCTCTACAAGATCACAGGATTCTTCGTCCCGGGCGTCCACTCGCGTCCGCTGAGTGACGAGGATCCCGACATCGCCCCCGACCTGGTGCCGCTTCGCGAGCGCCTGATGGCGATGGTCAAGCGTCCCGTCAACATCCAGGGCTCGCGCGACGCCGTGCTCTATTTTCGCGGCGAGTTGCTGGGGCAGCCGTACCTCGTCCTGATCGACAAGGTCTGACCCGGTGGCCTTGCGGCTTCTCACCTACAACATCTGCCGCGGCGGCGCCGGCAGGGAAGAGCAGTTGAGTGCGGTGATCGCCTCGGCGCGGCCGGACGTGGTCGTCCTCCAGGAGGCCACCGACCCGGCGGTCGTCGACCGGATCGCGGCGCGGACGGGGATGGCGCAGTGGGCAGCCCGGCGCCGCGAGTCGCTGGCGTTCATGAGCCGCCAGAAGGTTCGGCACTTCGAATGGCATCATCCGCGGCTGTCGCGTCATGCCTTCCTCGAGATCGATCCGGGTCCAGGAGACCTGCGCATCTTCGGCGTGCACCTGAGCGCGGTTTACTCGGCCTGGACCGAGCGGCACCGCGTCATCGAATTGCGAGCGCTGCTCGCCGGCATCAGAGGTCACCAGCACGGGTTTCACGTGCTCACGGGGGATTTCAACACCCTTGCGCCGGGCGACCTCCTCGATTTTCGGAAGCTCCCGAACCGGCTGCGCGCGCTGGTCTGGTTGAGCGGCGGCCACATACGATGGCGCACGATACAGCTCGTACTCGACGCCGGCTATCTCGACGGGTACAGGCTCCTGCACGGCTCCGATGTCGGCTATACGTTTCCCACCTGGGCACCGCACGTGCGACTCGACTACGTGTTCGTCCCGGCGGGGTTCAAGAGCCGCCTCCGCGAGATTGAGGTTGTCACCCACTCGGCCGCGGCCGCGGCCTCCGACCACTTTCCGCTCTTCGCGGAACTCGCGACCTAGGGCCCGCCACCCTTCGTTCCGCAGCCGGTTGCACGTCAGAATCCGTATGTGAGCAGCACGCCCCGCCGCGATCGTGTGAGGAGCGGAGCGACCGTCAGCCTGGAGACGGCGCCGCTTTTGGAGAACACCAGCTGCTCCCGGCTCCTTGCGGCGACCGCGATCCCCATGCCCGCACCGATCGCGGCGAACATCCCCACGGAGCCGGCGCCGATGCCGGAGGAGCACTCGCAGAGCGTGCCGTGGACCCGCGTGCCACCCCACACACCCAGGCCCGCCGCGGTGCCGATGCCCAGGCCCCAGGCGGCACCCTTTGCGAGATTGCCGCGTTTCCAGCGGGCGATCCTCGTCACCTCCGTGTCCGCGAGCGTGGTGGATCCGTCCCTCCTCGAGAGCGCGATCGACGATCGAGACAGGGCGGTGATCGCGCCCTTGATCTCGCGGCCCGATGAATCGACGACGGTGACGGTATCGCCAACCTTCACGAATCCAGGCAGTCCATCGAACGTTGTCGCCGGTCCCTGGGCGCGCGCGGTCGCGCCAAGGCCGACGATGATCAGGCATGCTGCGGCGGTTCGTCGTGCATTCTGAAACGACATCTGGAATCTCCTTCTGAGGGCTGCTGATGCAGCCACTACACAATGTCATGCGCAAGAGCGGCCAGGAACAGCTCACCATTGTCTGCGCTCGGCGTCAGCCCAGGCTGAACAGCCCGGGTCCGGTAAGTGTCCGGCTTCAGTCCGGCTTCGGCCGGACGTGAGATCCAGCCCGCAACAATCGCCGGCCCGCAATAAAAGCAACCGTGAGTTGCGTTAGTTGAGTTAGGATCATGCCTTGATGTCTGGGAGCGTCCATGTCCCCACCGGTCAAGCCGCACCCCGGGTCCCTCGAAGGGCCGTGCGCGTCGGTGGCCGCAGCGCGCGCGTCGTGGCGACGGTGCTGCGCTCGACCCTCGAGGTGCTCGGCCGCCGCGGGTATGCCGGCCTGCGCATCGAGGACGTGGCGGAGGAATCGGGCGTCAACAAGACGACCATCTACCGTCGGTGGGCAACGCGCACGGATCTCGTCATTGCCGCACTGGTCGGACTTGCGGGGCCGCCGGTCGCGACTG
>JBDTSX010000544.1:0-3707 GCA_039930925.1 Acidobacteriota bacterium
AGTTGAGCCATCCCGCCCTGCTCGCCAGACAGGTGAAACGGATGACCGCCGACCCAAAGGCGCGCCGCCTGGCGACGGAGTTCTTCGGACAGTGGCTCGGGTTCTATCACTTCGACGAGTACCGGGGCGTGGACACGGGACGCTTCCCGGAGTTCAAAGACGACGTGAAGTCGGCGATGTACGATGAAGCCGTCTCGACCTTCGAATACATCGTCCGGCAGGAACGTCCGGTGAACGAAGTGCTCTATGCCGATTACACGTTCCTCAACAAACCGCTGGCGAAGTTCTACGGCATCGAGCGCGAGGTCAAGTCTGCCGACAAGGTCGAGAAGGTGGAGGGCGCGAACGCGTTCAACCGCGGCGGCGCGCTGCGTCTCGGCACGACCCTGACGATCACGTCGGCGCCGCTCCGCACCAGTCCGGTGAAGCGCGGCGACTGGGTTTTGCGGCGCATCCTCGGAACTCCGACCCCGCCTCCTCCGGCCGACGCCGGCAGCATCCCCGCCGACGACAAGACGTTCAACGGACTGACGGTTCGTGAGCGGCTGGCGCAGCACAAGCGGAATGCGACCTGTGCCAATTGCCACCTGCGGATCGATCCGCTTGGCTTCCCGCTCGAGGGCTTCGATGCGGTCGGGCGCGGCCGGAATGCCTATGGCGACGGCAAGCCGGTCGACGACACCGGGGAGTTCGCGGACAAGACGACGATCGTCGGCGCCCAGGGGCTCCTGGACTATCTGCGAAGCCACGAGGCGCAGGTGATGACCACGATGTCGAAGAAGATGCTCGGCTACGCGCTGGGACGGACCGTGATGGGATCCGACCGTCCGCTCCTCGACGAGATGATGGCGTCGGGCACGCGTGCGACAGTCTCGGATCTGGCAGTCAAGATCGTGTCCAGCCGTCAGTTCCGTCACCGTGTTGGGGAAGACGAGATCGACGAGCCTTCCGCGCCGCGGCCAACCTCCCGTACCGACGCCACGCCGTCCTTGTCCAAGTCGAGAGCAGGTATGCGATGAGCAATCACTCCACCGCCGGCCACCCGTCACGTCGTCATTTTCTCCGCGGCGTGGGGGTCGCGCTGGCGCTGCCCTGGATGGAGTCGCTGCCGCTGTTCGCGCAGTCCGCCGAGGCGGTCACGGCCAATACGCCGCCGCTTCGCCTCGGCATCGTCTACTTCTCGAACGGTGTGGAGCCGATCCACTGGTGGGCGAAGGGGAGCGGCGCGGCGATGCAGCTCGGTCCGGGACTGCTGCCGATGATGCCGCACCGGGAGGACATGGTCTTTGTGCAGGGGCTGTATAACCAGGCCGCGGCCGTCTCGACCAGTCCACATCTCGGCCGGATGAACGTCCTGTCCGGCGCGCCGGTCAGCCTCGACCCGAGCGAGATCCGCGTCGGCACCTCGATGGACCAGGTGCTCGCCTCGAAGATCGGCCGTCGCACCTCGATCCCGAGCCTGGTGCTCGGCATCGAGCCGAACGAGCTCCGGCTCGAGGACGGTCTGTCGATGATCTACGGGTCGAGCCTGTCGTGGGTGTCGCCGATCAAGCCCGCGACCAAGGAGATCTATCCGTCGCGCGCATTCGATCGCCTGGTCGGGGACGGCACCGGCCGGACGCTCGATCGCAGCATCCTCGACGAAGTGCGGCGTGACTCGCAGAGCCTGCGGCCGAAGATCAGCCGCGGCGACAACGAGAAGCTGACCGAATACTTCGAGTCGATCCGCGACATCGAGCAGCGCATCGACAAGGCGTCGAAGGAAGAGCGCATCGAAGGATGGCGCCCGACGCTCAGCAAGCCCGACATGCCGCGGCCGGCGAACGAGCTGCCCCAGAACGTGCCGGATCACATGAAGCTGATGCTCGATCTGATCGTGCTCGCGTTCCAGATGGACCGCACGCGCGTGGCGACGCTGATGCTCAACAACGATCTGTCGCAGATGAACTTCAAGTTCCTGGAAGGCGTGCAGGGCGCACTGCACCTCGATCTGACCCACAACGGGCACGCGGCCGACAAGGAAGCGATGTACCTGAAGACGAATCAGTACCACATCGCGCAATTCGCGTATCTGACGCAGCGGATGAAGGCGATCTCCGAAGGGGAGACGTCGCTGCTCGACAACTCGATCCTGATGTGCGCGTCGAGCCTCTTCGACGGCGACGCCCACGGCGCCGGCCAGCTCCCGATCCTGATCACCGGCAAGGGAGGGGGGACGATCAAGGGGGGGCGCATTCTCGATTATCTCGACCAGGGTGACGAGAACCGGAAGGCGTGCAGCCTCCACCTGTCGCTGATGGACCGCATGGGCGTGAAGCTCGATCGCTTCGGCGACGCCACCGCTCGGCTCGAAGCGCTGTAGCGGCCGGTGTGGCGTCAGCCCAGCAGATGAAGACGGCCGTGGTCACCGGCGCCGGCAGCGGCGTCGGCAAGGCCGTCGCGATCAAGTTCGCCGCGGAAGGCTGGCGGGTCGCACTCGTCGGCCGGCGTGCCGAAACCCTGGCGAACACGGCGGCGCTCGCCGATGCCGGCGGGCGGCTTGCCTCGTTCGAGTGCGACGTCAGCGACCCGGACGCCGTAGCCGGCATGGGGACGGCGGTGCTGGAGCATTTTGGCGATGTGGACGTGCTGGTGAACGCCGCCGGCATCAACGTTCCGCGCCGCAGCTTCGAGAGGCTGTCGAACGAGGACTGGCATCGCGTCCTTGCCACCAACCTGCACGGCGCGTTTTACTGCGTGCAGGCGTTCCTGCCCGGGATGCGCGCGCGCAAGAGCGGGACGATCGTCAACATCAACTCGGACGTCGGCAAGATGGCGCGCGATCTGGCGGGCGCGGCGTACGTCTCGTCGAAGTTCGGCCTGCTCGGATTGACGCAGCAGATCAACGCCGAGGAGCGCGGGCACGGCGTCCGCGCCTGCTCGATCTGTCCGCGCGACATCAACACGCCCCTGCTCGACCAGCGTCCGCAGCCGCCGTCACCCGAGGCGCGCGCGCGCATGCTCCAGCCGGAAGATGTGGCGGCGTGCGTGTGGCTCGCCGCCACCCTGCCCGAGCGCGTCGTGCTCGACGAGATCTCCCTGTCTACGCGGTAGCGGTGGCGACTCCGCGAGGGCTGACCTGAGCCAGTCGCCTCGCGGCTATTTCGCCGTCCTGGGATTGCACTGATTCGGTCCGGAGTCGCTCGCGTTCCACACGCACTTGTCTCCGTCTTTCTTGAAGCGTCCCTTCGAGGGCGTGCACTGATCGTCCCCCGTGCCGCCGGAGTCCCACACGCAGTCGTCGCCGGACTTCTTGAAGCGTCCGCTGGTTTGGGGCGTGCACTGGTTCGGACCTGAGTCGTTGGCGTCCCACTGGCAGGTGTTGCCCTGCTTCTTGTATCGGCCCTTCGCCTGCGCGACGGCGGACGCGAATGGAGCCGAATAGGCGGCCGTCACCTGCGGCGCGCCGTTCCGGCCGATCTTCGGAGCGGCAGCCGTCGCGGAGACATCGAGGACCGCCGCGGCCAGCACCAGTGCGGGCACGAACAAACCACCAATCAAACGTCGGACCATGTGACGCGCCTCCTGATTCGTGCGCGGCACTGTGTCGCGAACCCCGGCATTATATGCCTGAGCCAGCTTGACGGTTCGAATGATTGTGGTGGAGGCGAAAAGCTGACCTCGCCCGCCGGAGGGCGGACGAGGTATTCGGCCACGAGACGCGACGA
>JBDTSX010000545.1:0-3704 GCA_039930925.1 Acidobacteriota bacterium
GTCGACCTGCGGCGGACCGGCGTCACCGGCGCCGTGCTGGTGTGCGCCACTCATGCCCGCGCCACCGGGGGCTCGCGCCGGAACCTCGCGATGATCCAGCCACAGCGCGACGACGTTGCCTTTCGGGCCGGTCGCAATCGACTCCCACCCGCGATTGCCGGTGGCGTCGCCGCCGGGGATTGGCCGGGCCGCACCGAACGATCGTGCGCCATCGTCGGAGCGTGCAAAGACCAGCCGCGTTCCGGCGGGCCCCTTTGCGGTCCAGGCCACGACCAGCGACGGATCGCTTCCGGAGCGAGGCACCAGTGCCGCGCGAGGCGGCTGTTCACCAGACGCGCTGGCCTCCCCGACCACCTGATTCACGCGCGCAGGCGGGCCGAACGAGCGCCCCTCATCACGACTCATCGCCGCGTAGATGTCCGTGACGCCCTCGGGCGTTCGGGCCGCCCAGGTCAGTCCTACGAACGTGCCGCTCGTCGCGATCGAGGCGTTGGCATTCGCGCGATCTTTGACTCCAAGTTCGACCGCGTTCGCGCCGCGGCCGTCTCGGTCTGAAGCGCCGCTAAGCGTGACCGCACACAGAAGGACGCCGCTCGCTTTCCACCAGTTCATACGCTCCTCGGCCCTTGCATCGGATCGGCTGCGATCCTAGAAACTCAGTCGGATCCCAAACTGAATCGTCCTCGGATCGCCGACCGACGTGATGGTATTGAACGACGACACGGGATTGGTTGGATACGCGCCGGCTCCGAACGTGTTGTTCCGGGTGAGGTTGTTCACCCGCTCGGTGACGTTGAAGGCTTCGACGAGACCCTCCATCCGCACTCCCCCGATGATGCGAAACGCGCGGCTCAGCCGCAGGTTCAGGCTGAAAAAGTCGCTGCCGCTCCCGGCGTTTCTCGGTAGAAACGACACCGCCCGGACGTCGAAGCCGGCCGGCGCCGTTGCGCCATCGGCGAGCGGGCGGCTCGTCGTGCCCTGAAGGTTGGCCACTCCCGAGGTGATGTTGAACGGGACCGCCGAGTAGTACTGCAGCATCGCGCTGGCCTGGAATCCGTGGCTGAGGCGCTCCCACGACGTGGTGGCAGGCGACAACGGTGTGCTGACGGTCCCGTTGATCACCAACCGGTGACGTTGATCGTCATCCGAGCGTCCCCAATCCCTCGTGATATCGGTGGGATCGATTGGAGAGCTGAAAAACGCCTCACCGACATTATTCATCGATTTCGACAAGGTGTAGGTGAATCGCAGGCTGGCCCATGGGAGTGGGCGCTGCACGAACGACACGTGGAGGCCGTGGTAGGTCGAATCGGCGGCCGACGAGTACTGGCTGTTGTTCCGGTAAGTGGAAACCGGCCGGCAGCCGTTGTTCGTCCCGGCCGCTACGCAGCCCGGAACGTTCTGATTCACGGACATCAGAAGGTTCCGCCCGCGCAGGTACTGATAGCCAACGCTGACGGTACGCCCCTGGCCCAACGCGCGTTCGACTTCCACACTGGCCTGCCTGGAATACGCGTTCTGCAGGTGCTTGTCCATCGTCGTGAAGTCGACCAGCGTGGTCGTCAGGAGTCGCGCCGGCAGGATGTTCGGGAACGCGGGGGCGCCGTCCTGCGTGGGAATGATGCCCGAGACGCTGGGCTGATGCAGCTGATCGAGATTCGTGGTGTTCCCGGCCGAGAGGATCGCGTTGGCGACTGCACGCAGCGGAACGCGATCGAAGAACAATCCGGCATTGCCGCGCACGATCAGATCGTGGGACGACGAGGGTGACCAGGCGAAGCCGGCGCGCGGCGACAGGTTGTCTCGGTCGGTCGTGATCGGCTCCAGGAATTGCAGGTCGTAGCGCAGGCCCAGATTGAACGTCACGCGGTTGCCCAGCCGCCACTCGTCCTGGACGTACAACCCGAGATTTGGGTTGGTCTGCGAGACGACCGGGTCGCCGAACGTCTGCGTGAATCCACTGTAGGTGCCGGTCAGGAACGCGGCCAGCGACGCAAACGCATAGCTGCCTCGAGTCGACCGCGGATACACGATGGTGTCGTCGTTGAACACGAAGTCCATGCCGGCCCGCAGCGCGTGCGCCCCGATCTGGTGTGAGAGGTTGTCGACGATCTGATACATCGTGTTCTTGCGCCGCGTGGGGCTGCCGGACAGCGTGCCGAACGACGCCACGCCGGCGATACTGACCGCGGGCCCAATCGAGTCGGTCGGCGATGCCTGCAGGTCGCCGTAAGCGACTTGCGCACGGGTTTCGTTGACGGTTCTGGGGGAGAGCGTCCAGGTGTTGCCGAATGCCAGCGAGTGATCGCTGTTGTCGAGACCGGCAGAGGCGGTCGGCGCATTGAGCGCTCCGGCGCCGCGCGAGTTGTCCGAGGTGACGTGATAGAAACTGTACCGGAGCGACAGCTGATCCGATCCGCTGACCTGGTGGTCCACCTTGCCGAGCAAGTTGGCGCTGTGCACGGGATTCGGATAGACGCCGGTAATGATCGGGGAACCTTGATAGCCGGCCGCCGCGAGCCGCGCGTTGACGATCGGCACGTTCTGCGGAAGGATCGTGACCAGCCCCGTCTGATCGAGCCGCCGCTGCTCGACATTGGAAAAGTAGAACGTCCGGTTTCTGATCAAGGGCCCGCCGATACTTCCACCGTATTGCTGCTGGTCCATCGGCAGCTTGGCGCCTGACAGCGCATTCCGGCCATTGAAGTTGTCGTCTCGAATGAAGTCGTAGATCGTGCCGTGGAGCGCGTTGGTGCCGCTCTTGGTGACGACGTTGATGTATCCGCCGAGCGCGCGGCCCAGCTCCGCCTGGCCACCCGAGGTCACGACCTGGAATTGCTCGACGGCGTCCACGCCGTACGGAATCCCGCTCAGGCCGGCCGCATCGTCGTTGGCCGAGAGTCCGTCGACGATAAATCCGTTGGACAGGTTGCGTTGACTGGCGACCGAGATGCCCTGGCCGACCACCGCAGACGTTTCCGGGAACAACTGAGTGCTGCCGATATTGGTCGGCGACACTCCGGGAATCAGCAGCGCCAAATCAAGAAAGTTGCGGCCGTTCATCGGCAGGCTCTGGACTTCGGCCTGTGGGATGGTGCCGGCGATTTGGCTCCGGGCCGCTTCCAGCACGGTGGCCTCGCCCGTGACGGTGACCACGGTGTCGAGCCCGCCGATGCTCAGGGAGACCGGAACGTCGAACGCCGCACCGATCGTCAGTCTCACCTTCCGGACGCTGTCCGAGAACCCCTGTAGGTGGACCTTCAGTTCATAAAGTCCGACCCGAAGGTAGGGAAAACGAAAACGTCCTTCCGAATCGGTGGTGGTGTCAGCCGTGACATTGGTGTCGACGTGACGGGCGCTGACCTGCGCCCCCGGGACCATGGCCCCCTGCGGATCGGTGACCCGTCCGCCGAGGCTGGCGTAGTTGATCGTTTCCTGCGCGTGCGCGATCTGACCCGATGCCGCGACACAACATGCCGCGACCACCAGGCTGCGAATAACATCCACTTTCACTGCCGTCCTCCCGTTGAACTTCCCGAAACAAAGCCTCCAGACAGACGCGATCGTTGAAGAGGTCGCATCTCAGCGATGGACAGACCTCGTCAGCGTGGCGAGGGTGATCGGGTGTCGAGCGGGTAAGCGGCAGCGCATTTGCGACGCGGGGTCACACGCGCCAACTGCGGAAGGTTCGCCGCAAGGCGATG
>JBDTSX010000546.1:0-3698 GCA_039930925.1 Acidobacteriota bacterium
GCCGTACGCCGGAGGGCTGGCTCTCGGCCGCAAGGCTTCCAGACGGGGAAGACCCGGAGGACACCTGCTCAGCGGCCTCCGCGGGCGCCTGAGGTGCAGCCGTGTCCCCTACGGGTGGGCCCGCGGACATTACCATCAGCGCAAATGGGAGAAAAAACGTCATGATCGGTCCACGTTAAGACGAGCGGAGCACGCGCGCGGCCTCTGACGCGATTCGGGGCGTCCTCAACTGGGACGAGGCTGTTCGCCACTGGGCAGTCCCGCCTCACGCGCTGTGCCGCTCGGCGCGCCGTAACCCCTACGATACAGCGAGTTACTGAGATCGCGCCGGCCCGGCACGGTCTTCGCGAGACGTCGCCTACCCGCCCGTTCGGGACGTGCAGACAGCGGGCCAACACACGCGGCACGGACGCTCCCACGATCAACGGGCAGTTATAATGAGAAACCGTCTGCGAGCACACCCCGTCTAACGGGACGAACGGTTGCCCAGGAAAGGTTCACTAGTCCATGTCGTTTTTCTCCCGGTCCACCCAGCCGGCGGTTCAGCCGGCCGATGCGTACACGACCGAGGCCCTGGCGCCGAACGCGCTCATCGGTTTGCGCAACATCGAGAAGTCGTACGCGCATGGCACGAGCCGCACCTACGTGCTGCGCCGCATCAACCTGGAGGTGAAAGAGGGAGAGTTCATCTCCATCATGGGACCGTCGGGGGCGGGCAAGTCGACGCTGCTGCACATCATCGGCATGCACGACAGCGCCTGGACCGGCGAGTACTACTTCCTCGACCAACCGGTTCACAAGCTGGCCGCGAAAGAGCGCGCGAAGCTGCACAAGCAGTACATCGGCTTCGTTTTCCAGAGCTACCACCTGCTCGACCACCTCACCGTCTACGAGAACCTCGACATCCCGCTGTCCTACCGGGACATCAAGAAGTCGGAGCGCGAGAGCATGGTGTGCGACATCCTCGACAAGTTCGCGATTGTCGGGAAGAAGGATCTCTATCCGAATCAGCTCTCGGGGGGGCAGCAGCAGCTCGTCGCGGTCGCGCGCGCGGTGATCTCGACGCCCAAGATCATCCTGGCGGACGAGCCGACCGGCAACCTGCACACCAGCCAGGGCAAAGAAATCATGGAGCTGTTCAAGAAGCTGAACGAAGGCGGGACGACGATCATCCAGGTCACGCACTCGGAGACCAACGCGTCCTACGGCAGCCGCGTGGTCAACCTGCGCGACGGGTGGGTGGTGGACGAATAGCCGGGCCGACTGCGCGAACGCGGGATCACGGACCGGAAACGAAAAAGGGCCGGCACGCGCGAGCGGCCGACCCTGTGGTTTGTCCGTCTGGTGCGTGGCCCGCGCCGCAGCTACCAGCGCGGCTCTTTTCTCCGGCCGCCGCTGAAGTCGCCATCGTCCATACCGCGGCCGCCCCCGCCGCCACCGCCGCCGAAGCCGCCGCGGCCGCGGCCGCCACCGCCGCCGCCGAAGCCGCCCTCCGGCTTCGGACGGGCTTCATTCACGACCAGCGCGCGGCCGTCCATCTGCTGCTCGTGAAAGTCGGTGATCGCTTTCAGCGCCTCCTCGTCCGTTCCCATCTCGACGAACGCGAAGCCGCGTGCTCGGCCGGTGGCCATGTCCCGCATCACTCGAACGCTGTCCACCTTGCCGGCGCGGCTGAACAGTTCGGTGAGCTGGTCCTCGGTCGCGGAATATGGAAGGTTCCCGACGTAGAGTCTCCTGCCCATGCTGTCACTTACTCCTGCCCTAGGCAGCCCGGAAGGGCTGCGCTACAACGCGCGATTGTCCTGTCAAGCGAGGTCCCCGCGCGCTGAACCGCACCCGTCGGAAAGCTCACGCGGATTGCTGCGGCCGGAAGGAAATCCACCTGCGCAGGCAAGGTGCGCGCTCTCATCTCTGGCGGAGTATAGCAGATTGCATGCCGCCATCCGGACCGCCCGGAGAGCTCGTCTGGCGACCTTTACGGCCCTGCAGCCGCAGGATAGAGTGACAGCCATGCGTCGCGTGTTTACGATCGCCGTCTGCGCCTTCCTCATCTCGTCCGCCTGTGCACGCGGCAGGCGGTACGAGTTGAAGGGGCAGATTGTCGCGGTCGATCCGGTGCGCCAGGAGCTGACGATCACGCATCAGGATATCCGCGGCTTCATGCCGGGGATGACGATGCCCTTCAAGGTGCGCGACCCGCGGTTGCTCGATGGGCGCGAGGCTGGCGACCTCGTCACCGGCACACTCGTCGTCGAAGACACGGACGCCTACCTGGCCTCGGTTGAACGCACCGGCCACGCCGCGCTCACCGAGGCGCCCCCCGCGCCGCGGATGGACGTCCTGGACACCGGGGAAACGGTTCCGGATGTTCGGCTGACGGAGGAGACCGGGACCAGCCGGAGTTTCTCGGAATGGCGCGGACGCGCGCTGGCCGTCACGTTCATATACACACGCTGTCCGTTGCCGGACTTCTGCCCGGCGATGGACCGGCAATTCGCGGCGGTCCAGCGCGCCGTGGCAGCCGATCCTCAGCTGCGCGATCGGGTCAGGCTGCTGTCGATCAGCTTCGATCCGGCGTTCGACACGACCGCGGTCCTCGCCGAGCACGCCCGGCGGGTGGGAGCGGACCCCGGCCTCTGGCACTTCGCCACCGGCGAGCGCGATGCGATCGGGGCGTTCGCGTTGCGATTCGGCGTGTCGGTGATGCCCGAGGAGGGAGCCGCGCCGGGCATCGTGCACAACCTGCGCACCGCGGTCATCGATCGGAACGGGCGGGTGGTCCAGATCTTCAGCGGCACGGACTGGACCCCAGCGGAACTGCTCGAGGCGTTGAGACGTGCCAGCGCGTAGGCCGTCGGGGACCGCGCCGGTCGGCGCGGTGGCGCCGCCACTGTCGGCCTTCACGCCGCGGGAGCGGCGACTGGTCAAACAGTTGCGCACGCCGGCCGCCGTACAGCGGTACCTGAACGCCCTGCCCTATAACAGCGAACCGGCGCCGGCGGGGGCAACGCTGCGGACCTTCCGCGGCGTCGTGCGCCATGGGGCGGCCCACTGCCTCGAAGCCGCGCTGACGGCCGCCGTCATCCTCGAGCAGCATGGCTGGCCGCCGCTGGTGCTGTCGTTCGAGTCGATCGACGCGCTCGACCATGTGATCTTCGTCTATCGCATGCGCGGACGCTGGGGGTCGATCGCACGATCGCGTGACCCCGGCCTTCACGGCCGCCGCCCGGTCTTCGCGACGCCGCGCGCGCTCGCCCTCAGTTATGTCGAGGAGTATGTCGACTTCACCGGCCGGGTGACCGGCTACGAGGTGGCGGACTTGCGGGAGGTCGGCAACTACGACTGGCGGCTCTCGGAGGGGAACGTCTGGAAGGTGGAGCGGATGCTGCTGGACCTTCCCCATCGCCGGCTGCACACCTCCGACGCGCGCATCGATCGCCTGCGCGCGCGGTATCGCGCGTATCGCGCGAGATTCGGCCGGAAGCCGATCTACTACAAGCGGCGTGAGCGATGGATGCCGCTGCCGCCGGAGTTCCGCTACTGAGGGGACCGAAAGGATCCGGGATCCGGGATCCGGGATCCGGGGTCCGGGATCCGGGATCCGACCGAGTCCCGAGTCCCGAGTCCCGAACCCCGCCCCCCGCACTCAGTCGAGATCGAAATCGCGCGTGGGCTTGGTGATCGGCTCGTCGTTGGCC